>JALVHX010000241.1 GCA_027028805.1 Desulfurococcales archaeon
GTATATCGGTGTCCTTATCGGTTCTGTTGCGGGTGGGCTCTATCGCGAAGACTATTGGTACGTAGCCGTTCGCGGCCCATAGATCCCTTATAGCCCCGAGAAGCCTCTCATCCCACACTATGGTTATGGACTCTGTTGCACCCGGGTTGAGCTCGGCTTCCTGGCAGAACATGTTTGCTACACATACTCTTGCCTTGTAGTCGTTGCCGGTAGCTGATCTCTGGACTAGTTCCAGTACAGTAATATATGCTTCATCGCCAAGCATGTGGCTCGGCGGGAGCAGCCCGGCCTTGGGCGCCGGGTATAGTGCCTCGAACGCGTACTTGTAGCCGGTGTTCCTGTGAAGCACTATCGTGTAGCTGCCGATCCTGTCCCCGGCCTCGGGTACATGGAGCGTGTACGTCGAGGTAGCCACTTTTTCCATGATCCTCTCTATAGAATCTTCTGAGCCTAGGAGGTAGCATGGGATAAGCTCAGCGTGTACAGAGATATCGCTACCGGCGCCCGGTGCTTCCAGGGTTATCCGGAGGGGTTTTCTCAGGTCGTCGCCGGCTAGAGGCGCTTTGGGGAACCAGTACTCTATGTAGGACACCGTGAGCTCCCCGGGGTATACGGTTGTTTCCCCGGCCAGGGACCCGTTTATGTATACACTGAGCGTTGTGGGCGGCCCGTCCTTCATGTACGCTGTGATCCTGAACACCACTCCCTCGAGAACGACATCCACCAAGTGCCATAGCCCATTGTCTAGAACCAGCTTGACGTATGTCTCGGCGACGGGGTTGCTGGGTCTTAGTCTTATCACCGGCTCCTCTAGGCTAGTTATACTGGGCCATATCTCGTAGTAGTCGACGAGGTGGCCCCCGCCTCCGCCGTCGGGTATGCTGCATGTGGGGTCGTTGGGTGGACAATAGAACTCGACTGTAACGTTCTCTTTGCCTAGTCTAAGGGGGTGCGCGAGCGTGTTCCTAGCCGCGTCCCCTGGATGCGCCACTATGCCCGCGTCAACGGCCAGGGATAAGCCGGGGAGCGGCAGGGAGGATACCCATTCATCCACGCTCTTCCTCGATGCAACACTGTAGGCGTAGACGGCTTTGCTCCGGTGCTCCGGCTTCAGTATGATGTATATGGGAATCCTCAGCCCCCCGCCTAGGCTTAGGCCGAGCCTCACCCATCCCTTCGCCCCCCTCATCCCGGCGCACGGCTTCTCCCTGGGCGGGGCCTCGCGCGGCATGACCGGGGGCAGCCTAACCTCTACGGTGTCGTTGACCGTTATCCTCTCCGGGTATATATAGTAGGTGGCGTGCGGTGTCTCAATGATCCTACGGTATACACGTGTGGGGAGAACATGCCATCCCCCATCATAGTATGCAGCGGCCACTACCTCGTCGGGCCTATAGCCGGCCAGCGCACTCCCACCTATGTCGCGTACACGCAGCGATACCGCGACGCCTCCGTAGAGGTAGCGGTACCTGTTCTCCACCCTACCTAGATCCACGTTCTTCTCCACCGCAGCCTTCTTGACCGCATCCATGTAGCTGTGTATGTCCGTGACCACCGTTGCCGCTCCATGGCCCCTGGCATATACTGTTATGGCGCCGAGTATAGATAGTGGCTGGTAGAGCAGGGCTGCGGCGCTGACCAATAGGATGAAAAAGGCTGCGGCGATGCGCATCCCTCCTCCACCCCAGAGCTAGACGTCGTTGTTATCTTGATGTATTCGCCGCGGTATTTTTTTATCTATAATAAAACATAAAGTACCTTTTCTCTAATTATGGAAATATTTATATTACATCGCGTTAGATTATATTTTTAATTTAGTGTATATGCTTATATAGCGCTGTGTTTTACATGGATTCCACAACGTCTTCTCTACGCATTATGGTTGCTCCAGCTACTATAGGTATACATAGCCTCTTACCTGCCTGCAAGCTCCCTGCGGCTTATTGATCCGGTCGCCTCTATTCCGAGTACTCTACCGCTATTAGTGTCGCGTAGTATTCCTTGCCTATGCTTGAGCGATAGGTTACGCTTATGGCGTAGGCCGTGGCGGTGTTGCCGCCTATCGCTACGTAGGCCTCCCGGTGCTTATCGACTTGATGTATCTCCTCCCCGCCCTGTGCCTCGAGATGGTTCCTCGCGTGCTACGCAGCTTCTCCGGGGCTGATCCCGTTTCCCGGAGACGCTATGAGCCTGCCTAGCGGGTAGAACGGCCGGAACCTTTCCCATCACGGTGTTGTTTATTATGACTCTGTAAATTGGTGCTCCTGCGCGGCGATAGTGTTCTTTAGGGGACGCGCATTATTCAAATATACCTATGTAGGGCGTAGAGGCTTCTAGGATCCCGTGTTCTCCCGGGGTGTCGCTGGTCTTGGGTGGCCGTGTTATTAACCGTGTTTTCCGGGGAGTGTTCAGGGACTCTGTCCAGCTTCTGAGGATTAGCGAGGAGGTTAAGGGTATTGCGGGTGTCCTTGACGCGGCCGTGGTGATGGGCACTGCTCTAAATAAGCGTCTTCTCGAGGAGCAG
>JALVHX010000242.1 GCA_027028805.1 Desulfurococcales archaeon
CGTGATCTATCCGCGGAGACCATAATCAGGGCGAGGAGAATGGGTAGGGAAAGGATAAGGAGCCGGGGGGATAAGAGGTGAGGATCGGGATCGACAGGTTCTACGGCGACATAGGGTTCACGGGCCGTGGATGGGAGGATATAGAGGAGGCTCTCCGCCGCGGCTGGGACAGGGTCTCGGCGGCGTGGGAGACGGCTCTCGCCGCGGAGGCCGAGGCCCACGTGCACCTGCTGGATACACGTGTCCCGAGCGGCTACACCGACGCCTATATAGATGCACAGCTTCTCGCCAACACGGGGCTCCTGAGATATGTTAAGAGACGCTATACTCGCCGGGAGGATGTGGAGTACTATATACTGGTGCTGGGGGAGATAACGGCGGCCCCGCCCAGCCCAGGCGGCCACGATCACGGACGCGGCGGCCGCGCCGGGGCCAGGGGCTTCGGGGTTGAGTGGATAATGGATATGGTGGACTACCTCGAGATCACGCGGGAGGAGATGATGGAGTATGAGAGGCTCGTGGCCGAGAACGCGGAGAGGATAAGCGTGCTCGCCGAGAGCCCCGTGGAGGACGCTAGGTTTCTCGCGATACTCAAGGGGTGGGAGGAGAAGACGTTTCTGAAGAACATAGTGAAGATGATCGCCGCCGTTGTGGAGGGGGGCGAGGCCTATCTAGCATATATAGAGGATCACCAGATGGGCAACGAGATCACCAGCTACGTGTTCCTCATAGCGCGGCTCGCGGCCGGGGAGAAGTAGAGGCTATTATACAAAACCCTTATATAGAGACCCCTGTCATCAAGAAAACACCTATAAGAAGGAGGAACACGTGGAGAAGCCTCATAGGCGTCGAGGGGCCGCGGTGCTTCTCCCCTATCTCCCCCTTTATTGACGCGTGGGTGGTGGAGGGGTTGGCGCGCAAGGTTCTCGCAATAATAATGGCTGGGGGCGAGGGAACCCGTCTCAGGCCGCTCACCGTCACCCGCCCCAAGCCCATGGTTCCTCTCGTGAACAAGCCTATGATGGAGCATGTCGTGGATCTCCTGCGCGGCCACGGTGTCAGGGATATCGGTGTAACGCTCCATTATCTCCCCGAGACCATTATGAGCTATTTCGGCGACGGGAGCCGTCTCGGCGTCAGGTTCACGTATAGTATTGAGAATAGGCCTTTGGGGACCGCGGGCGGTGTTAGGAGGCTGTGGAGCGAGGAGTGGGGCGGGGTCGACGCAACCATAATAGTGATCAGCGGCGACGTGTTCACGGACATTGATCTCGGGGAGATGCTCCGCTACCACTGGGACAGGGGCTCTGTCTTCACGATGGCTGTGAGGAAGGCGGCTGATCCCACGCAGTATGGTATAGCTTTGCTGGATGAGGAGGGGAGGATTAGGAGGTTTCTCGAGAAGCCCGGGTGGAGCGAGGTTTTCAGCGACATAATAAACATGGGCATCTATATCGTTGAGCCCGAGGTTCTCATGGAGATACCCGTGGGGAGGGAGTATGATTTCGCGAAGCACCTCATACCCCGGCTTCTCGAGAAGGGCTACGGCGTCTATGGCTGGAGGGCTGATGGGTTCTACTGGAGCGATATAGGGAGCCATGACCAGTACAGGGAGACCCATATCGATATATTGTCTGGGAGGGTCGGGGTCCCGGGGGGCCTTGGGCGGGAGATAGCTCCCCGCGTATACGTCATGGGGGATGCGGAGATAGAGGGCCTCGACAACATTATCCCGCCGGTGGCCATAGGGGGTGAGACGAGGATAAGGGGGTCAGCCTCCATAGGCCCCTACACTGTTATCGGGAGGAACAGCATTGTCGAGGAGGATGCGCGGATCGATAAGAGTATCCTGTGGAACCACGTCTACGTCGGCGCCTCCTCGACTATAACAAACGCGGTGGTCGGGGACAAGGTTGAGATAGGGCATCATGTAACCATCATGGAGGGAGCGGTTATAGGGGATGAGACGCGTATAGGGGAGGGAAGCATTGTCAAACCCTTCATAAAGATATGGCCGTCGAAGCAGATAGACCCCTACACGATCGTGTCCAGTAACATAAAGTGGGGGATCCGGTGGTACAAGACCCTGGTGGAGCCCTGGGGTATAACGGGTCTCGTGAACATAGAGCTGACCCCGGAGCTCGCCGCCCGCATAGGCCTCGCTATCGGGACGTGGCTCGGCAACAGGGCGGAGGCCGCGATAGCCAGGGACACGTATAGCACGAGCAGGGCGTTGAAGCACTCTTTGATGGCTGGCCTCTTGTCGGCTGGCGTCGATGTCCATGATATGGGTGTTGCGCCCCTCCCGGTTCTCACACACTATGTTGCGAGGAGAGGCCTCTCCGGGGGAGTGCTGGTAGCGGGGCTCGCCTACGATCCCTCGCGTGTCAGGATAAAGATCTTTGGGCGCGGAGGCCTCTTCATATCCGGCGGCGACGCCAAGGATATTGAGAGCATATTCTTCAAGGAGGCCTACCGCCGCGTCCTAGCCGACGGGATCGGGGCGATAAAGTTC
>JALVHX010000243.1 GCA_027028805.1 Desulfurococcales archaeon
GCGGCCTAGAGGCGGCGGAGAAATAGGTGGAGGAAAAAAGGAGGAGGGGATGCGGGGGCCCGGCTAAAAAGCCTCTATGGGGAGAGAGCAATTGTCTCCTTCCCGTGGGCCTAGCCGGTGGTTTCCTTGGCTAGTTTTTCTCCTTCCCTGTAGCCGGCGTAGAAGGCCTTGGTGTTGAGCTCGAGTATTCTGCCGCGGAACACTTTCTTCAGCCCCTCCTCTATGCTCTCCCTGCTCAGCCTCTCCCTTAGCCCCCTGTCTATCGCGTAGGCGGCTCCGAGTAGCACGGTGTTTGCTGTCAGCACCATGCCGGTCTCCTTCTCGGCTATAGTGTTGGCGTCTACCACGTATAGCTTGAGGCGGCTCGAGATAACGTCTATGATGTTCTCGAGGCTCGGGGTCTTGGTCAGGGGAGGGGGCCAGAGGAACTTGTTCATCACCACCCTTGTCTCCTTGTTGGCGTAGCTTATGTAGCGCGCCGTCTCAAGAGCCTCCAGGCCCATTAATAGATCCGCGGCCCCGACGGGTACCATGGGGCTGGAGCCCGGCCCCAGCCTTATCTGGACCATGAGGCTCCCGCCTCTCTGGCTGAGCCCGTGTGTCTCAGCTATTGTTACCTCGACTCCCTCGGCTATGGCCGCGTTCCCGATTATGCGGCCCACGGTTAGGAGGCCCTGGCCGCCTACTCCGACCAATACAATATTGTATCTACCCGTCACGACCAGTCACCTCCGGGCGGCTTCACCACAGCTCCTCCCAGCCCGGGTCCCCGGGCCTGACCACCTCTATGGCGTCGAAGGGGCAGACTTCTGCGCACATGCCGCATCCCACGCAGAGCTCTGGGAGGATGACGGGCTTGTTGGAGCCTGTTGGGACTATTAGGGCTGGGCAGGCTGTGAGGTTTACGCAGGCCATGCATCCAGTGCACTTGTCCTCTATGACCTGGTATAGTGGTAGCTTTATCCCCTTCCTCCTCGCCTCCCTTAGCACTACTAGTGCGCATCTCATCCTCGAGACTATCGCTACTTTTTCTCCCTGCTTGTAGAGCTTGTAGGCCTCCGCGACCCTCTCTATGCTCTCCCGCATCCTCATCGGGTTTATCACGAAGGTCTTGTAGCCGAGGGCCTCGAGTATCTTCTCGGGGGGCACCCTGATGGTTGGCTCGCCGAGAGCCGTCACCCCTGTGCCCGGGTGGGGCTGGTGGCCTGTCATCGCGGTTACCGCGTTGTCCAGCACAACTATCATGGCGTGGCCCTTGTTGTAGACTATGTTTATGGCTCCCGGGATCCCTGCGTGGTAGAAGGTTGAGTCGCCTATTATCGCCACGACCGGCTCGTCGGTGACCTTGGATAACCCGTGGCCCACCCCGATGCTTCCACCCATCTCGAGGCTCGTCATCTGGGTGTAGAACGGCGGGTTGTAGCCGAGCGTGTAACAGCCTATGTCTCCCGTGAATATCGGGTTTCTCACGCCCGCCTTGTTGGCCGCGACTTTTAGTATGTGGAATGTTATCCTGTGGGGGCACCCGGCGCAGAGCACCGGCGGCCGGGGCGGTATCTCTTTCTCGAAAACTAGCTTCCCTATGCTCCTCCACGGCGTCTCGGCGGGTTCTCCCAGGAACCTCTTTATAGACGCGTAGACCCGCTCTAGGCTCAGCTCCCCGTTCTCGGGCACAATGTCTTTTCCATGGATGTCTAGGCTTAGCCCGTTCTCGTAGAGTATTCGTTTAACCTGTTGCTCAACCACGGGATCAAGCTCCTCGACGACGAGTAGCTCCCGGGCGTCCTTCGCCGCCTCGACCACGGGCTTGGGGGGCAGGGGGACGGGGAGCGATACCCTGAGAACGGTGAACTCGTCCCTCCTCCCCATCGCGTCTAGGGCCTCCATGACGTGGGCGTAGGCTATCCCGCTGGCTATTATCAGCTTCTTCCTCCCAGGGTTAACTGTCTCGAAGAAGGGCTCCCCGTTCTCCTCCATCATTATCCTCTTCCATACCTCCATCATCCGCTTCTTCTGGGCCCTGCCGTGGGCTGGGACGAGGACCCATCTCTTGATATCCCTGTCGAATCTCCCCTTGGTCACGGGCACGGGGAGATCGCTCTCGTATGTCACGGGCTGTCTCGTGTGGCTTATCCTGGTGGTGCTCCTGAGGATCACGGGGTGCTTGTATTTCTCGCTCAGCCTATAGGCCTCCTTGACGAGCCTGTAGGCTGATCTAGGGTTGTATGGCTCTATGACTGGTATGTGTGCTAGGAACCCGTACCACCTGTTGTCCTGCTCGTTCTGGCTACTATGCTGTCCCGGGTCGTCGGCGGATACGAGCACGAAGCCCGCGTTTACTCCCGCGTAGCCGCTACTCATCAATATGTCGGCGGCAACGTTTACTCCTACATGCTTCATAGCGGCCAGCGCCTTTACGCCGCTCATGGCGGCGGCGTATGCGGCCTCGAACGCTACTTTCTCGTTGGTGCTCCACTCCACGTAGAAGCCCTTCTCCCTCGCTATGACTG
>JALVHX010000244.1 GCA_027028805.1 Desulfurococcales archaeon
ATCTGCTGGAGAGACCCAGGATCACTGTTCCCCCAGCCCGCCCTGGTCCTATAGAGCACTATGTAGGCTGAGAGCACGTTGCGCGCGGCGCGGGCCGCCTCCCTAACCATCCCTACGAGCTCCCTGAACCCCTTCTCCATCGGAGGCCTGTTCACGCTCCTCCACTCCTCCCCGCCCCCCGCCGAGAAGTGGACGTAGACCCTACTGCTCCTCTCCAACACCTGCCTGGCCCAGGGCTTGTCGAGGAGGAGGCCGGTGGTGACATATACGAGGCCGATGTCGAGGCCGTGCTCCTCCAGCACGCCGCGAAAAGCCTTGGCGGCGAGCCCAGCCCAGGGGTTGAGGAGGGGATCCCCGCTCCCGTATACAACTATGCTGTCTATGCATCCGCCGATGTGCTCCAGTAGCCCCGAGAGCTCCTCGGAGACACGGCTCGGGGGCAGGAGGGCCTGGATCCCCAGGCCCCTGTACAGGGTTTCTCCGCGGAAACAATAGATACAGCTGTAGGGGCACCGGCTGGGAGGCCCCACGAGATCCACTGTTGCCGCGTAGCCGTTGAACCAGTAGTGGGGCCCGTAGACGCTCAGCAACCTTAAGCCGCCGACCCCTGGTCCCAGGGAACCCTCACCTCGGCTCCAGCACCGCTATATAGAAGCCCTGGGTGTCATGGATATGAGGGTAGAGCCTGACGGCGTCGCGGGAGCCGCGGCCGTAGCCTGGATAAGGCCTGGCCCCGGGTATCCGGGGCCTCTTTGCGCGGGCAAGCCCCTCCTCCACAACCCGCTCCACCACCGCCTCCCCCTCCAGGGGATGTATGCTACACACCGCGTAGACGACGAGGGGGGCTTGGCGGAGCACCTGTCTAAGTATCCTGTACTGGCGCTCCGCATAATACATTATCTTGTCCCTCCGGGAAGCCGCTATCTTCACCGCGGGGTCGCCGGGCACCGCGCCGAGGCCGCTACAGGGGGCGTCGACTATGGCGGCGTCGAAGCCTCCGCCGTAGCTGAGCCAGGAGCTGTCCCCGTTGACGACAACGTATCTATGGGGCTCAACGCCCTGTAGCTCCAGGAGCCTGGGGATGACGCGCGTCCTCCTAGAGGAGAGGTCCACGGCAACGCTCCACGCGTCGCCGCCGAGAAGCATGTATAGTAGCCCAAGCTTCACCCCGGGAGCACTGCAGGCGTCGAGAACCCTCATCCCGGGCCGCCTCGGCAGGGCCTCGACGACGAGCGCGCTCGCCTTATCCTGTGGAACAGCCTCCCCCCTCCTGACACAGGGGAGACGGGAGGCCCTGAGCCACATAGGCCTCGTAACCCTTATCATGTAGCCGAGCTCCCCGTCAACCCTGTACCCCACCCCGCTTCTCCCGAGACACTCCTCCACCCGCGCCAGGCTCGTCTTCAACGTGTTGACGCGTAGCCAAGGCCTCCTCTTGTTGAGGCTCCTCAGCATCTCCTCCAGCTCCCTCCAATACATGTGGCGGAGCAGGTCCTTGACCAGGTACAGGGGATAAGAGTACCTGTAGCTCAGCCTCGCCGACACGCTCAGGCCCCGTGTCTCCTCCTCGAGCAGGCGGCGGAGCCTCCGGACACTGAAGCCTAGGCGGCGGAAAAAAGCCACCGCCCCGCCCGGCGTCGCCGGGTACCCGTTCCTCGACGCCAGCCAGAGGAGGCTGTGGTAGTAGAGGACAGCGTAATAGGACACCTTGTAGAACGTGCCCCTCAGCCACCGGGGAACAGGGTAGCGGCCGGCCACGTCGCGGAAAGCCCTGTCGAAGCTCACATGGCTCCTAACAATATGCTCGAGAAGCGTTGTGAGAAAGAAGCCCAGCCTATCCCTCGGAGCAATAGTCTCCACAGCAGAGACACCCTTCCCCAGACACTTTCTCCGAGAACCTATGTGTTATAAAAAATACCCCATGCCCCCGGGCACCGCGCCGCGGAGAGAACGGGGGTCGATGGCTGGGAGGAGGCGATACCGTATTAACCCATGGTTTTTATAAAGATACCCATTGGGGAGAGACGCCCCCATGCTCTACGCGGGAGGCACATGTCCATGAGGGCCGCGGGCGAGCAGAGGAGGCTTCCGCCAGACTATGCCTCGATGCTTGACTCGTTGCGGAGAATAGCTGATCTGCTCCTGGGATACGACGAGGCCGAGTATAGGAGGGTGGCGGGTATCCTGGGCGACTATAGGGCTAGGATAAACATGCTCCGCCACGCGGCGAGAAGCGATAGGGAGGATGCGAAGAACCTGGGGTTCCTGGGCCTCCTCTTCACAATAATCCTCTCACCCACCCCATTGTTCATCCTAGGCCCCCTGCTCCTCCTGGCCGCCTTCTACAAGTACTCCCTGTACAGGGAGAGGCTGGAGAAGGCCAGGATGCTGGATCTCGAGATGAGGCGCTACGAGGAGAAGGCGATGAGGCTTGAGAGGAGGAGGGCGGAGCTCTCTAGGCTCATGAAGTATTTCTCGGCGAGACACTGTGGGAGGCTGAGGAGCACC
>JALVHX010000245.1 GCA_027028805.1 Desulfurococcales archaeon
GCTCTAATAAGTGCACTAAGTTCATCGGTATAAAATATTCTTTTTAATTCTTGTTTAATCATATTATTTAATTTGTATTTCTTAAATACAGTATCTATATTTTCGAACGCTATTAATATATTTTCTTTTAGTATACTGTTTTCTAATATGTTATCAAGCAGTTTATCGATTATATCTTTATTATTGATATTAGATGGCTCTTTTATATATTTATTGACGCTAGTTATTACGACGTTTTTTAGTTCTTCTAGCCTCTTCTTTGGTATTCCTAGCGCTAGGTCCTTGGATAGATATATGAGGGCTTGGAGTAGCGATGAAAGGGGGTTCTTTTGTTTCAATGATTCTGAGGTATAGATTCCTATGTATGGCATTTTTATCATTGTTTGTATTATTGCTTTCTTGATGCCGTAGTATATCATTGCGGCGTATGTTTTTCCGGTGTTGTTTGGGCCTATTAGGACTGTTAGGTCTCGGAATGCTATGTTTGCTTTCTTGATTGGGCCTATGTTTTGTATGGTTAGTGTTTCTTCGAGGCTTTTGGCCAAGCCGGTCACCGGGTCTTGGTGGAGTGTGCGAGGATGTTTTGTTGGCTTTATTTGTATTGTATGGTCTTGGTTTTTATCTTGGTGGTCTTGGATTATATTATCTTTGTTTCTTCTACTGTATGGTTGGGCTGGGCGTGGCCTGGTTTCTTGGGGGTGTTTGTGTTGATTGAGGGTGATATGGGTTATTCGTGGCTTGTTGAGAGGGCTAGGGGTGTGCTGGGTAATAGTTATGCTCCTTATAGCGGGATCCATGTTGCGGCGGCTATTGTTACTGCTGGTGGGCGCGTGTATCTTGGCGTGAATGTTGAGAACTCTAGTTATGGCTTGACGATATGTGCTGAGAGGTCCGCGGTCTCGGCCATGGTTACTGGTGGTGATAGGGATCCTGTGGCTATAGCGATAGTCTCTGATACCGAGGAGCCTATTCCGCCTTGTGGCGCGTGTAGGCAGGTGTTGGCGGAGTTTAACCCGGACATGGTTGTGGTTATGCATAGTGTTAGGAGCGGGAAGACGTATGCGGCGCGGCTCTCGGAGCTGTTTCCCTCGCCTTTCAGGCTTCGGCGCGTGGGCTAGTTTTATCCTATATTAGTTTTTCTCTCTGCAACCTCCTTGTTGTCCCACAGTAATCCATATATTTGATAGGGTTAAGTGTATAATTGTGGGTGAAACCTTCCCATGGAGCTGGGTTTATATATTATTATGCCAGACTCTAATACTGGAGGAGGTGCATAGCCATGGTTAAGCCCAGGAAAATAGTCTACGAGGACCAGGAGGTAATAGTGGCGGTGGCGCCCCGCGACGACGAGCTCGGCGACGTGATCATCGACGTTATAAAGGAGAAGGGAAGGCCCATGACCTTTGAGGAGCTCGTCAAGGAGTTCAGCGGCATAGCCGGCGAGGACAGGCTCCGCAGAGCCCTGAACAGGCTCGTCGACACAGGCGTGCTTATAGACTTCCCCGACGGAAGCTACGGGCTCCCGGGAATGGAGCTACCGCCCGAGAGAAGAGGCATAAGGAGGCGTAGGAGGCGCAGAATACCGCGCCGCTACCCAACAGACAACCCGCCGCGCCCCTACTACACGCCCCCAGTCCACTAGACATAACACAGCACTCTTTTTTCCTCTTCTCTCCTCTTCTCCCATACCTCCTAGAATACAATGACACGTTAACGATAAAGGGGCAAGGCTTCTCCACACACTGGATAGGCAGGGGTAAAAGAGGGTGCGGGAGAATAGTTAGGGTTGATAACTTGGCGCGGATGAAGAAACCTCTCCGCACGAGCCCGGGAGAGCTGTCTCTATCTCCTGGGCTGTGAAGACACGGGTGAGCTCGCCGACGCGTATCCTTCTCTAAACAAGCCGTGTCCGGAGAAGGCGCCGCGTCATAGCTGTATACTGTATTTTTTTAATTATGGTGTATTAGGGTGGTGTGCCCCGCCTGACCGTCCCCCTTCATCGTCATCCCCCCATACGGGGTCTCTGGGGGTGTGAGAAGGCGGGGCCTCATGGTTCATGTTTAGTATACAGGGTTTATAATGATTGGTTGCCCAGGGTTTTCATGTATGCCGGGGGCCTGGGCTATGGCTAGGTGCCGTGTATGCGGCCGCGTCGACAGGTATGTATCGGGGTTCCTGGGTGTGTGCGGGCGGTGTGTGCGCGAGAGGTGGGGGGAGGCGTCTAGGTATGTGTTGGAGGCTCATCGGCGCTCGAGGCTCTTGTTTTCTCTCCCGCCTGAGCCTCCTCGGGGCGGCGGCGTTGTCTGCAGGATATGTGGGAACAGGTGCTCGCTGGGGACGGGTGAGCGGGGTTATTGCGGCGTTATAGAGGGCGGCGGGGGCTATGTCTTGCCTGTGACGGGTTCCTGGGATGTGGCTGTGGGGTTCTACTACTATGATCCTCATCCGACCAACTGTGTGGCGGACTGGGTTTGCCCGGGGGCTACGGGCCGCGGCTATCCCCGCTACGCCCTGTCTCCCCGGGGCGAGAGGGGCTATTATAACATAGCTGTGTTCTATGGCTCCTGTAACATGGATTGCCTCTACTGCCAGAACCACGAGTATAGGAGGATGGCTAGGGATAAGAAGCCTCTTCTAGCGATAAGGGATCTCGTGGAGGCGGTTAACGAGAGGACGACGTGTGTCTGCTTCTTCGGGGGAGACCCGGGGCCCCAGATCATACACGCGTTGCGGGCGGCGCGGGAGATGAGGAGGAGGGCCCGGGAGCTCGGGCTGAGGGTTTTCCGCGTCTGCTGGGAGACCAATGGGTTGGTGGATAAGCGTGTTATGAGGGAGATGGCGAGGATAAGCCTTGAGTCGGGCGGTATTGTTAAGATCGATGTTAAGGCCTATAGCCCAGAGATCTATATGGCGTTGACGGGGAGCGATGGGAGGCTTGTCTACGAGAACCTTGGGATCGTCGCGGAGATGGGTGCCGAGAGGAGGGATCCGCCGCTTCTCGTGGCGAGCACGCTCCTGGTGCCCGGCTATATAGATGAGTACGAGATCGATGGTATAACGAGGTATATAGCGGGCCTCGACCCCGAGACGCCTTATCGTCTCCTAGCCTTTCACCCTGATTACCTTATGAGGGATCTCCCTCCTACGCCGAGGCGGCTTGCGGAGAAAGCGGTGGAGATTGCTAGGAGGAATGGTTTGAGAAACGTTAGCGTGGGGAACACGTGGCTCCTCGTCTAGCCCTGTATCTTCTTGAAGAGGATCGGGGCCCGCTTCACGCTATACGCATCTATCTCGCCGGGCACGAGGCTCCTCGGGTTCTTTATCTGGAACCCTAGGTGCTGGGCGGCTGTCTCGGCGGCGCGGGGTATGATGGGGTAGAGCATCGTGGTTGTGTAGCGGAGGGCTTCCAGGAGACTGTACAGCTCTTTCTCGGGGCTACTGCTCTCCCAGGGCCTTTTCTCGTTTATATACGCGTTGGCCCTCCTAGCGATCTCCATGGCGGCGGCCGCCGCCCTCGAGACATCGTAGCTGTCCATGGCCTCGAGGTATTCCCTGAGAGCCTTCTCCATGGGCTCTGCGAGCTCCGGGTCAACCGTCTCGCCGGAGACTTTTCCACCCAGCCTCTTCTCGGCCATGACGCTCACCCTCCTCACCAGGTTCCCATAGTTGTCGGCGAGCTCCGCGTTGTATATGGAGTCGAACACCTGGTTCGACACGTCGACGTCTTTCCCGTGGTTGAATACTCTCATCAATATGTAGCGGACTCCGTCGCTCCCGTTGTAGTGCTCCAGTAGATCCTCTATAGCTATCACGTTTCCACTGCTCTTCCCTATCTTCAATCCCCTGTTTATCAGGAAGGCGTGGACTATCAGCTTCCTCGGCTCAGGTATCTCTAGGGCGTGGAGGACGCTGAACCAGATGGCTGTGTGGAACCAGAGTATATCTTTTCCTATAACGTGGTGTACGGCGGGCCAGTACTTGTTGAACTTCTCCATGTCCCATCCATACCCTATGCCGCTGACATAGTTGAGGAGCGCGTCGAACCACACGTAGACCGTGTACTCGGGATCGAAGGGGACAGGTATACCCCACCACACCCTCTCCTTGGGCCTCGCTATCGATACGTCGACGAGGCCCTCCTTCTCGATCTTCCTGAGCACCTCGACAGCGTACTGGCGTGGATACACGATGTCCCTGTTCTTCAGTACATCTATGAGGTAGTCCTCGAACTCGGATAGCTTGAAATAATACGTTGTCTCCTCCAGCCACTCCAGGGGCTTCTTATGGATCGGGCAGTGGGGTTTACCGTCTATGACCTCGTATTCCCCGCTACTATAGAACTTCTCGCAGTCGACACAGTACCATCCAGAGTAGCTGTCCTTGTAGACGAGGCCCTTGTCGTACAGCCTCCTGATCGCGTCGCTCACAACCCGTTCATGGTAGTCGTCTGTTGTCCTTATGAAGTGGTCGTAGCTTATATCCAGCATTCTCCAATAGTTCTTGTAGAGAACAGCCATCTCGTCCACGAGCTGTTTCGGGTGCACACCCCTCCTCTCGGCCGCCCTCTGTAGCTTTAACCCATGCTCATCGTTTCCGGTGAGGAAGAAGGTGTCGTCTCCGACGAGCCTATGGTATCTCGCCAGGACGTCGGCGTATATGGTTGTATACGCGTGCCCTATATGCGGCGCCGCGTTCGGATAATATATCGGCGTCGTGACATAGAAGACTCCCACCTATAGCCCACCCCGCTCTGTTTCAAACACGCCGAGACATGGAATATGCATCAACACCTACTATAAACATAGTGGCAATCCGTGAACATGTCTCCCGGCGGGGAGAAGCGGGAGCGGCGGTGTATAAAAAAATACATGGGTCACCTATTCCCGGATACCATGCGCCCCGGAGGGGTTTCTCCGGCTACCTCTTCTTTTTGGCGGCGAACAGGATGATGGCGGCTAGTAGGAGCAGTGGCAGTAGCGGTGGCTCGGGCGCCGGCGGCGGCCCTGATACTGTGAGCGTTACTCCTCCTCCGGATTCATAGTATGTCTCGCTACCCTCGGGGGGCACGTAGCTTAGCCTCACCGCCACCGGGTCTACTACCGCGTTGAACGTGAACTCTCCGTTGACCACGCTCGTGTTTCCTACATACTCCCATCCGGCTCCCTTGTCTACGTAGACTCTTATCCATCCGTCTAGCGGCGTGTTGTTGAGGCTGTCTCTCACGGTTCCTGTTATTGTGAGGTTTATGTGGGTCTCGTTTATCTCCTCGTATCTCGCGTCAGCTGTTATCCTTGGGGCCGGCCTCTTCTCCACCGTGATCGTCGCTGATGCTGTTGCGCCACTGTATACTCCCGGGGCCCCGGGGTATGTGGCTGTGAGCGCTATATCTCCTAGCGCGGCCGGCTTAACCGTGTAGCTGGCTGTTCCATCCGCGCCTGTTGTGAGCGTTACCGGTGTCGTGTTTATGTAGAGTGTCAGGGTTTCCCCGGGTAGCGGTGTACCGTTCTCGTCGCGGAGCGTGATTGTTATGGATACCGTGTCCCATATGTGGGCTGTCTCGGGTGCTGTTATCGTTATCGTGGTCAGCCTCTCCACTATATCCACTAGGCTCGTGTTGCTGGAGCCCAGATAGGTGACTCCTCCCGAGGCCTCCCCGTCGTAGACTAGGGTTATGTTGAGGAGGCCGGCTCTCCTCGGCTTCACCGTGAAGCCTCCGACGCCTCCAACCAGCCCCACGTCCCCGATATATGTGCCGTTCACGTAGAGCCTTACCAGTGTCTCCACGTCCAGCGTCTCACCGCTCGTCTTGTTGACGAGTCTCACCGTGTAGCTCAGTGTCTCATACACCTTGCCGGTGGAGGGCCCCTCGATCACTATGGCTGTCTCAACGGTCGTGGGCGCGGCCGTCACGGTTACCGGGGAGGAGCCACTGCTCCCCATATATGTCGCGTCCCCTGTGTAGGATACTATTATCGTGTAGGAGCCGGGGTCGGGTATGCTTATCCTGAACACCGCCCACCCGGTCGCGTTGGTGGTGTTGGAGACGGCTATGGTTGTGCCGGGCACGGTGAGGGTTAGCGTGGCGCCTGCCACCGGGTCCTGTGTGACGGTGCGGAGGAGCCTGGCGTATACCGTGAACACGGTGTCCTCTTGTATAGTTGAGGGGGCCTCGACCAGTATCTTTGTGCCGTAGCGTATGAACAGGGTGGTGGTGTTGCTCGATGCCTCGTAGAGACTGCTCCCCGCGTAGCTTGCCTCTATGGTATATGTTCCTCCCAGGAGCCCGGGTATGGTGAAGGATGCTGTTCCATCGCTCCCGGTGGTGTTGGAGCCGCTGTATAGCGTGGTGTCTCCCTGCTTCACCGCTATGCTGACCGTCTCGCCGGGGACGGGTTCGCCGTCTCCGTCTACGAGCTTCAGGGTTATCGTGAAGCTCTGGTTCTCATCGATCGCCGTGGCGGGGGTGTAGATCTTTATCTCGGTCGCGTTCTTCTCAACTGTCACGGTGAGGCTCGTGTTGCTCTTCAATATGATCTCGTTGCCTAGTGCTTCGCCGCTATACCTGAACCCGAGCACGTAGGTGCCGGGCGTGTCTAGGCTTATCGTGAAGCTCCCTGTGCCGCCGCTCAGTGTTATTGTCGCGTTATACGTGTCGTTTATGTATACGTCTATGCTCGTGTCTATGGCGGCTGTGGATCCCGTGGACTGGTTGATCAGGGTCACGGTGTAGCTTGCTGTCTCCCCCACGTTGATGGTGAGGGGCCCTGTGGCTGTGATGCTTGTGCCGGTTATCTTGAAGGCCGCGGTGGCGGTGGAGCCGGTGGCCACGGCCACGGTCTCCGCGGCTGTTATGCCCCAGAGTGTTGCTGTGACTGTATAGTTGCCTGTTGTGCTCGTGTTCTGGTAGGGGTATACCAGGTATAGCGTTGCTTCTCCACCGGCTCCCGTGACACCTGTCCTCGTGTAGCTGGAGGCTCCATAGGTCTCGATGGTCTCGACGCGTACTCCGGGGGCGGCTGTCCCGTTGGTGTAGCTGGCCTCGACGCTTATTCTCCCCGTGTAGAGGCTCCAGTAGTGGTTGAAGAATTCTTCTAGCTTGGAGGCGAGCTGCGGGTTCTCTATGATCAATAGGTGCTCGTCGTTGTACTGGAACCCGTTTGTGGTGAACTGGGCGCTCCCTATATAGACTATCTCATGGTCTATGATCATCATCTTGACGTGGAAATAGGGGTACCACTGGTTGGCGGCGGGGTCCGCGTTGTCCTTGTCGAGCGTGGCCAGTACCCCGTTGTCGAGCAGTGTGTCGTAGTCGTGTATGTCCT
>JALVHX010000246.1:0-1685 GCA_027028805.1 Desulfurococcales archaeon
CTGCTTCCCAAGCCTCTCGGCATATATGGGCATTCGCGGATCCCTGCCTAGATCTAAGGCCCGCCCCAAATTCACTGCGGCCTCTCTTCATTCAGGCAACATAGGTCAGGACGGAGCCCATGGTCTATGGTATAATCATTCATGCAGAGGTAGCCTTTTTCCCGTCAAGGTATTCCGTGTATCGCTCTAGGTTTCTACACCGTTTAGCTAGCCGGGTCGAGACTATTGGTTCTCTTAGCCTCCACTAGCTCCATGTTTGTTGCCCCGTGGCTGGGCCTGGTAGGTGTCTGGATACGCCTTTATGGTTGTTTTTCTTGTTTATCTCGTAACTGGTTTCGGGAAGCATGTCTCTGCGGCCCCTGTAGCAGGAGCAGTTACTACTTAATATAGTGTATATAGTTCCAGGAACCCGTAGCCCTCCTCATGGCGGGAGCTCTTAACCCGGTGACCCTTGTAAGTATGTTAGTCAGCCTGTGTCCCGCTGCATAGAGCTATCCCGCACCTCCTATGGATAGGCTAAAGGCCTCTTCCCGGGGCCGTGTATGGTGGCTGTGCGTGGGGGACTGATGCCTGGTCTATGGCCTCGGTGGCCGCGTGGGGTGGTGGCGTGGTGGGCGGCATTGTTTATTTTCCGTCCCCGGTATTTATTATGGCTTGTATAGGGGGGTTAGCTGTGTTTCCGGAGAATATTTTCCTCATCTCTTTCTACGTGTTATTCCTCGGCTTCGCCGAGGCCTTGCCGGCCATCATCGTTGCCATGTTTATACTGTTGATCTTCCTGGCGTTAAGCATCAGGATTGTGAGGGAGTATGAGAGGGCAGTGATATTTAGGCTGGGGAGATTGCTGGGGGCCAAGGGCCCGGGCCTGTTCTTCATAATACCCTTCGCGGACAACTTCATAAAGATAGACCTGCGTGTCACGGCCGTCGATGTGCCGGAGCAACAGGTTATAACAAGGGATAACGTGACGGTGGGGGTTGACGCCGTCGTCTACTACCGCGTGGTGGATCCCGTAAAGGCGGTTACGCGTGTAGAAAACTACCACTACGCCGTAATGATGATGGCTCAGACGACGCTGAGAGACATTGTGGGGAGCGTCGACCTAGATGATCTCCTGACGAGGAGGGAGGAGCTCAACAAGAGGATACAGAGCATACTAGACGAGGTAACCGATCCATGGGGCATAAAGGTGACGGCCGTGACACTGAAGCAGGTGAGGCTCCCCGAGACAATGCTGAGGGCTATGGCTAAGCAGGCCGAGGCCGAGAGATGGAGGAGGAGCAGGATAATAGAGGCTGAGGGAGAGAAACAGGCGGCATCTATAATGGCGGAGGCCGCTAAGTTCTATGAACAACACCCGATGGCCATGAAGCTGCGGGAGCTCCAGACACTGATAGAGATAGCCAAGGAGAAGAACCTCATAGTAATAGCTCCTGCGACCCTGGGAAACATATCCCCTGAGACGCTCGCGATCGCCATCAGGCAGGGGGGAACACTCCAGGAGCAGGGAAAATAACAATTCACCAGAAAATAGATAATACAGCATAGAGCCACCCAGGAGAACACAGGGGGGTTACGCCACGGCCTCGGAGAAAACAATGTATCTAGCTCTCCTAGCACTATACATCCTCCACACGTCACTCCTCCCCATAGCCCAGGCAGCCGCATACGCGGGACCGAGAGCG
>JALVHX010000246.1:1695-2497 GCA_027028805.1 Desulfurococcales archaeon
CCGCCCTAGACATATCGGCGGCCATAACGGCGAGCAAGGTGCCGGTGATAGGCTACGTCTACCCCCCGGGCAAGACGGCGTGGAGCGCCGGCACCCTCATACTTCTCTCATGCCACATAGCCGCCATGGCCCCCGGCACGATCATAGGAAGCCTGCAGCCCATAGAATACGACCCGGCCACGAACACCTATAGGCCCGTCAACGAGTCCAAGATAATAAACGCGATCGTGAAGAAGCTTGAGACCCTTGCCGAGACCTAT
Source organism: Desulfurococcales archaeon (assembly GCA_027028805.1). Lineage (GTDB taxonomy): Archaea > Thermoproteota > Thermoprotei_A > Sulfolobales > Desulfurococcaceae > JALVHX01. The sequence goes on from JALVHX010000246.1 coordinate 1,956, forward strand.
GGGAGAAACACATCGGCCGCAAGGCTCTTCGTCACAGAGAACCTTAACCTAAACGCCGAGGAAGCCCTCCGGTACCACGTGATCGAGTACGTGGCGAGCGACATACACGGGCTCCTCGGCCTAGTGAACGGCCGCACAGTTAAGATGCCGTGGGGTGGAAACGTCACCATAGACACGGGGAACCCGGTTATAATAGAATATGATGGAAGCATAAGGGCCCGAATAATAAACACGGTCTCGGATCCATTGATAAACGGGCTCCTCGCATCGCTATCAGTGCTCCTAATAATCTTCAGCATAATAACGGGACACTACGTCCTCCTACCCGTGGCCCTAGCCCTCCTCATACTAAGCCTCCTGGGCGCAGGGTTCAGCGCCAACACTGCGAGCATAGCGCTAATATTGATAGGGGCAGCGGCCCTTGCCGCAGAGCTCTTCATAACACCGGGCTTCGGCGTACTAGGGATAACAGGTATCGCTTTGATAGCGATAGGCATAGCCCTCATGCCCTTCCTGGCCCCCGGCGCAATATATAGCCCCGA
>JALVHX010000247.1 GCA_027028805.1 Desulfurococcales archaeon
CCGCGGGGGAGAAACAGAGATCTATAGAAGGCTCTCCGCCTCCCCCCACGCATCCCTGCTGGTCGACGAGGCCTCCGGCGGCGCCACCCTAGTCTACACAGGCCCCGACGGATCCCTCTACATCGCCATGCTCGGAGACAAGCTCCAGCCCACAGAGGCGGAGCGCATAGCCAGTGGAGAGCCCCTGCCCCCGGTGCTGGACGCATACATCCTCGTAGGAGACAGAGTAGCCATAGGCTTCGACGAGGAGAACAGGCGCATAGCCACCGTATCGCTCAAGACAATGATCCTCTACGAGGCCGCGGCCCCGGCCCCAACATACATAGGGGCCGCCGGCGACAAGGACAAGGCCTATATAGGCATAGCTGATCCCGCCCAGGGCATGGTATACATAGCGACATATACCGCGGGCAAAGGCCTCGAACAGACCATATATGGTCTCAAGACAGGCGTCTTCACCGAGGCAAGGCTCCTCGGAGCATACAGGGGCATCATCTATATAGGCGTCTCGTATAGAGAGGGCGGAGCAGGCCTCATAGCATACTCGCCCGGAGGAAACGCCGCGGAGATGCATAGGCTTGTGGCTAGGAGCATAGAGCTCGGCGGAATAACAGTGGCCGGCGACAAGCTACTGCTCTACGGATCCGCCTCGTCGCGGATAACCTACAACGGCTCCACGATAATAAGCGTCGTGGAGGACAGGATGGATGTATCGAAGGCTCCTCTACAGGGCCCCGAGAGAGCAGATGTAGTGCTAGAGGCCGCGGAGCCCGCGAGGGAGACGCGGGGATACATGGTTAACGCAACCCCCTCCGACATGGATCCCTTCATAGCCGAGCTGAGCATACAGCAGATCACCGGCCGCCTCATAATAACCCTCTACGACTACGCGCTAACACCGCTCCCAGCCCGCTACACCGACGCCTACATAGCACTAGGCAACGAGACGTATAGCATGGATAGGGATGGAAAAGTCGTGGTAACAGGCCTGGAGCCCGGCACCTACAGCTACACGGTATGGGCCAGGCCGCGTGGATCAGACACGTATCTATTCCTGGGCAACGACACAGTCACATACAACGGCGGCCTAGAACAACACAGGTTCGTTAGGAAGACACCGTATCTCCTCAACATATCCGTAGCAAACGAGGCGATAACCGCCGTACTCGTAAACCCCAGCCACACGCCGTGGAGCGGAGTCATAAGAGTCGAGAGAGACGGGGCCAACGTGAAGAACATAAGCTACAGCTTCAAGGACATAGGTAGGCAGGACATCGTTCTCTACATAGAGAAGCAGGGAGGAAACCACAGCTACAGCTTCACGGTATACGTCGAGATAAACAAGACGCTCCAGCCAACCCATATAGCGGCCATAAACGCCTCAATAACAATCGGGGGAGGCGGAGGAGCAGGAGCACAACAGCCAGGAGAAACAGGGGGACAGACGGGACAGGGAGGAACAAGCGGGGGAGCACAGGAGACCGGGGAAACAGGCGGCCAGGGACAAGGAACAGGAGGAGAACAGGCAGGTGGACAGACGGGAGGAGAAGCAGGAGGAGCAGGGACACCGGTAGCCCTCATAGCCGGCATAGCCGTAGCCATCATAGCCGTGATAGCCGCCATCTACTTCCTAGTATTCAGGAAGAAATAGCGCCAGCACAAGGGGGCTCCCCAAACCAAGCACAACCCTGTTTTTCCCCAAACATTGTTCCGCGGCAAAAACCCCGGCCGGTTCTAGTTGCCGGCGAAGGGATTCTAGGCGTTTCCTAGAGCCATAGTATCGTGGCCGTCTCAACTATGCCCGCCACAAGCAACACGGCGAAGCCCGCTATAATCCTCCACACCGTCTTCTTCAAGGAAACCCTCTGCGCCTGCGCCGACGCCGCCACTATCATCGCGTACGCCCCGAGCTCCAGCAGGGTATGGGGCATGATGAGGAGGGAGAGGGGGGCTAGGCTCCCCTGCTCATAGAACGCGTTCCCGAGGATGAGGCCGTAGATGAAGCCCGTGTTGCTTACCGCGTAGCCCATGTAGAGGGGGCCGAGGAGGGGGACGAGGCCCCCGAGGCTTATCATAGCGTTGTTCCTGTATATCGACGAGAAGATCGTGGCGAAGCTCCTGGTCCTAGTGATCTCCCTGGCCCCCCTCCTGAACCCCTCCAGGAGGGGCTGGTAGTAGGGATAGGAGACGAGCCCAGTGTACCCCAGGAGCGCGAGCATAGAATACTGCGCCGCCAAGAGGAGGGCTGTGAGGCGGGGATAGCTGAGGCCGCGGTAGGCGGCGGCGAGATAGGCGAATATGAACGCGTAGCCGATGACGGGGAGGGGATAGGTGACGAAGCCGTGGAGAGCCAGGTAGGAGTGGAAGCCGGCGGCGAACAACATGAGAGAAGCCGCCACCACTATGCCCAGGGAACCACCGTGCACCATCGGGGAAGAGCCGGGAGACAGGGGCACATGGCCAGCCGCAGGCGGCCTAGGGGGCTCGGGGTGCGA
>JALVHX010000248.1 GCA_027028805.1 Desulfurococcales archaeon
CACGGGGACGAGTATATATTTATAGCCGCCGTTCTCGGGCAGCTGGAGATGCAGTATATCGGCGGCCTGGGTGAGAGCGGCCATTATCTTTGCCGGGCTGAGATCGCCGTATATTGCCTCCATCTCAGCCATCGTTACTTTACGGGAAAACATTTGGATCAACCTGTAGTAGCTTACAACATGGTTGGTCTGGAAATAGATCAACGCGTTGCCGGGATCCAGGCCAGCCGCTAACAGGTATTTCACATACTCCTCCGCGTACGCGAGAACCTTGTCTCTGGGAATCCTGCGCACCGCATAGGCCTCGGCATCCGCAATGGCTACTGCGACGGGGGCGCCGAGCCTCTGATAATATATTATCTCTTCAAACACCATGAGGTGGCCGAGATGCACGTGCCCGCTCGGCATGAACCCTGTCAGCAAAGCAACCTTCTCACCCCTCTTATAGGCATCGATCCATTTATCGAGGTCCCTGTGCCCAAAGATTATGCGGCGCTCAAAGAACCTGTGCTGCCTCGGCAACTTATCCAGCATAGTATCTATCGGTTTTATACCGAAGTACTCGAAGAGCTTACGGTAATCCTCTATAGCAAAATGGCCCCAGGGATCCAGTGAGACATTCTCAGCCAAGACATACCACCTATGCGGCCCTGAAACACCCTGGACAGGTATTGGCTCGAAGCATCTTAGAGAATAATGTGGCTTGCCTGTTATAAAGCATCGGCATGCCCCATGCTTTAAGCGGGGATAGGGGCGCGTGTAATTGTAAGCTTAATTAACCCGTGTACCGCTCAACCATATCTCCCAGATAGATAAGGGTGAACAACGGTTGGGTGAAAAGAACCGGCCGTGGTGGACCCGGCCTGTACGTGTTCTCCAGTTCAACATAGAGGATCGTCACGGAATAAACGTGTCAAGACTGAGCGGGGCCGATATCGTACGGCTCGCGGAACAGGTCTCAGCCAATGTTCTGGTGATCTTTGCCAGGGATCCATGGGGAAGGGTTTTCTATAGAGGATCGCGTGTAGGCCCCGTCTATGAGAAAATGAAGGGAGATATAGTGAGAGAGGCTGTTGAAGAAGGACATAGGAGGGGCATAAAAGTAGTCGTCATGGTGGGGCATACCGCGAACAAGTACGTATACAGCCTACATAGTGACTGGGCCCAGGTTAACAGGGACGGAGAAGTTGTCTTTCTGGAGCATGTACCGTGGAAGCTCAAGGACTATAACCCGGAGTGGCCCCAGATCTGTATAAACTCGCCGTTCATAGAAGAAGTCGTAATGAAGGAAATCGAGGAAGTAGCTGAGATCGGGGTTGATGGGATATTTCTAGACAGCTTCCGCTACCAGCCCGATATAGAGAAGGCCTGTTACTGTAAATGGTGTGAGCGTAAATGGAGGGAAACACACGACTATGCCATGCCGCGCGAGCCCCGATGGGGTGATAGCAGGTGGCGGGAGCTATGGGAGTGGAGATACAGTGTTGTGGTAGAGAAGCTTCGACAGCTCTATGAGCACTCGAAACGAGTGGCTCCCGGAAAACTCTTCATGTATAATAGCCATCCAGGCGGATGGGCGGGGAGGACCAATAAGGTAGTTATGATGGCGCGGAAATGGCTCGACGTGGTCTTCGCGGAGTGCAGCGAGGTTGATCACCAGCCACCGGGGTTCATAACGGAGATGGTTAAGCTGACAAAAGCCATGCTGGGAGACAAGCCTGTATGGGCTAGCCGTAATTATTTCCACCTATACCGCACAGTGGCCTCAACAACTCCTCTCGCTATAAGGCAGGGCGTCCGCGAAGCGTTTATAGCTGGAGGCAGCCCATGGGTCCTCATGTTCTCTAACTCATATTTCCAGGATCCAAGCGCCGTACATGCTATACGGGAGGCGTTTGAAGAACACAAGAAGCTCGAAGAATACCTTGATGGCGCTAGGCCCCTCTACAGCGTCGGAGTCGTCGTATCTAATACTACGCGTGATCATTATGGAAAAGATCATCCGGAGTACTATGTAGACGAGGTGCGCGGCTTCTACTACGCCTATGTGCATAGCCATATACCGGCAACATACGTGTCCGAGATCGACTTGGAGAACCCCGATTACCTCTCCCGGTTCAAGATAATAGTATTAGCCAACACCGCGTGTGTATCAGATAATGCCGCTGAAGCCATAAGGAAATACGTAAGAAACGGGGGCAATGTTATAGCAACATATATGGCGTCAAGACGCGGGGACGCATGTATTAAGGGATATGATCTAGCGCTAAAAGACGTGTTCGGCCTCGAGATGAACGGGCTCCTACGCAGGCCCTGGAGCTACGTCGTAGTAGATAAACCGGCTCACCCCCTGTTCCGTGGGCTCGATAAACACGTGATCCTATGGGGCGACATGAGCTATCTCTTCATAACACACCGCGTGACACCTATGCTTGGGCGGCAAACCCTCGTAGAGCCCACCACCGGAGAGCCTTTAGCCCACATAGCGCTGGC
>JALVHX010000249.1 GCA_027028805.1 Desulfurococcales archaeon
TGTCTTGGTGGGATACCTCGCGGTGAAAACAGCTCCCCTAAGTATGCCTGGATACGAGTCCGCGAGCTGCATGAGCATGCTCTTACCGTACCCGTACTCTGTGGCGGCGAGGCTGCTCTGTATATTTGCTGTCGCTATGAACGCGATCGTTATGCTTATGATCAATATGGCCGTGGTGAGGATTACCGATGTAAGGACCTCGCTGACCGCCTTCAAGCCGTCTCACCCATCGGTCCAACTGGTTTCGCTATGTTCGTGAACCCGGCCTTCATCGCGGGGCTCGCGTAGACCACCAGTATCGCTATGAGCATCAATAGGACGGCGTGCTTGAAGCCCGCGGCCACGGATCCCCCGCTCGTCTTCCCGGCCACGAACCCCATCATGTACACGTTTATGATTATGGCCGGCAGCGTCACCACGGCCGCCTGTTTATAGGCGGTGACCTGGAACGTGAGGCTTCCCATGAAGACGGCTAGGAGTATTATGGCTGAGACGGTGAGCACTGCGCCGACATAGGGGACGAGGAGCAGTATTCTCAGGTTCTTCTTCCTCTCATCCTCTATGGCCGCGGTGTTCTCGGCGAACCAGGCCAGGTTCTCCAGCACATCTATGGTTCCTCCCCCGACCTCTACGGCGTCCGTGAGCATGTAGAGGAGGACCTTGGCTCTCCAAACTATTATCTTCTTGTTGACCTCGGCAACAATCTTTGATAGGGGGGTGCCGAGGCTGAGCTGCATCGCTATGCGGCGTAGATAATTGGTGAAGACGCCGTAGCTGCGCCTGCTAAGCTCTATTATGCTCCTCTCCGGCGCCAGCCCCGTCTTCCTTATCTCCACCATGTCTCTCAGGAACCTGGTTATGCCGTCCACTATCTTGTATTCCCTGCTCACATATATCTCATAGATCGCGGCGGGGAGCGTTGCCACGAGGAGGCTCCACGCCATCACCAGGGTCGGGTAGAGATAGTCGTCGACGCCCACGGCCTTGGCGGGCGCGAGGAACATGGCGTCTATGGCCACGGTTATAGGGTTTTCCCTCATAGGGTGGTATGGGGGGAGCACTGCGGGGATGACTAGGCCGAAGAAGAGGAGGAATATCATTAGGGGGAACGATACGCCGAAGTACATTAGATAGGGCCTTATATCTATCCATGGCTCCTTGTACTGCATTATATCGGCTAGGTAGAGTATTATGCCGCTGAGCATGGGCATCATTATGTAGAGGAGCATGAACATGCCGGGCCCGCTCAGCCCGGGCACCGCGGCGGCCGCTATACTGGTGTTCACGAAATACATTGTCGAGAGGCTCAGGGTTGTGAGCAGTATGAGGGCTAGGTAGGCCTCGAGTATACCCGATATCCTGTCGGCGATAATCTTCATCTTGACCAGTATCTCCGAGAAGAACATCCGGGCCTTCTTCGTCAAATAGTCGCCCACGTCGCCTCCAGCCCTCACCGTCGTTATATAGCCGCTCAGGAGATCCTTTACGGTTGGGCTTGGCGTCCTCTCCGCGAGCATCGAGAACGCGGACAACGGGTCCCTGCCGAGAACCTTGACGAGCAGCACGAACCTCTGGCTCAGCTCGCTGCTCTTCGGGAAAACCTCCTTGCTCCTAGATATCCTCTCGAACGCGGTGTAGGGGGAGATGCCGCTTGTCACCATTATGCTTAGATAAGCGGTTGTATACGGCATTTCTCCCTCGAGGCCGCCTGCCCTACTGCTTCCTATGAGGGCGGGCAGGTTGGCGAGGAAGACGAATACGAGGAACGGGATGGGTAGGAGGAGCGGTATCAGGAGGAGGTGGGCGTGGAGCATGAGGACTAGGGCTATTAGGGCTCCCACTATGCCTGTTGTGAGGAGGGTCATGAAGCCTACGAAGGCGGCGTAGGCCTCGTAGTAGATGTGTATATCGCTCTTACGGATCATCTCGTCGAGGTTCGGGTATATCTTGAGCACCAGCTTGCCGAGCCACTCGAACCGCGAGTAGACGAAGTCCCAGAACGACACCGTGCCCGCCCTCGCCCACGTCCCAGGCCTCTACACTATATCCTTGTCTAATACACCATATATTGTTTGCCGGCGCAGAGGCGTGGTCAGCGGCGGGAGGCCCTGGAGTAAATATAATAGGTTCGCGGAAACCATATCTGTATTAAAGCGCCACTGATAATATAGTATAATAACAGGTGCCGGCCGCGGCCTACAGGGATGCGTGGAAGGGGGAAGGCTTGCCTCGCCTAAGATTCAAGGTGTCGCTTAAGAAGAAGCCGGGGCCCCGCGCCAAGAAGCTGGTTCTCGAGGAGGCGGCTCTACGCGCGGTTCTCCCTAAGGGCGAGCCTATACAGGTGATGCCCCGCGACCCCGGCTGGAGGGTTATCGAGAGCTACTATGTATACAAGCCGTTCGTCAAGGTCACGGTCGCCGACACCCCTGACGGCCCCATGTATTTCGTGGAGGAGTACGGGCTCACGCCCGAGGACAAGGTGGCTCTGGATAAGCTGACACAGATACTGATGGACGAGATAAAGCCCCCCACGAGGCCGGAGCAGACAAAGGATCTGAGGAGCTACGTGTTCGACGAGGCGAAGAGGATCGCGGAGAAGTACCGCTACAAGCTGGGCCTCGTGGGGACGAAGAAGCTCAAGCTCCTCTACTATATCGAGAGAAACCTTCTCGGCTACGGCCCCATTGATCCATTGATGAGGGACCCCAATATAGAGGATATAAGCTGTAACGGCGTCAACATACCGATCTTCATATGGCATAGGAAGTATGAGAGCATAAAGACCAATATAACGTTCATAGACGACGAGTACCTCAACGAGTTCGTTATGAGGCTAGCCCATATGGCGGGCAAGCATATAAGCATAGCGTTCCCCATAGTCGACGCAATGCTCCCGGGCCGCCACAGGCTGGCTGCGACCTTCGCCCGCGAGGTATCGGTGAAAGGCCCCACGTTCACTATCAGGAAGTTCCGCGAACGCCCCTTCAGCCCCATAGAGCTGATCTCCGGTGGGACAATAAACGCTCTCGAGGCAGCGTATGTCTGGACGCTCATAGAGCACGGCAAGACGGCTATGATAGCTGGAGGCACCGGAGCCGGCAAGACGACGATGCTCAACGCTATAAGCCTATTCATAAAGCCGGGCATGAAGATAGTGACAATAGAGGATACGCCGGAGCTCAACCTACCCCATACAAACTGGGTCCAGTTAACCAGCCGTGAAAGCTACATAGTCGGGGCCGGCGCCACGGGCACGAGCATAAGGCTCTTCGACCTCGTCAAGCTGAGCCTCAGGTATCGTCCCGACTACATTATTGTTGGAGAGGTTCGCGGCGAAGAGGCGTTCGTGCTCTTCCAGGCCATGGCCACCGGCCACGGAGGCCTCTCAACGCTTCACGCGGAGACACTGGACTACGCGATCAAGAGGCTGACGAGCCCGCCGATGAATATCCCGCCGACCTATATGAAGCTGATGAACCTGTTCATGCATATCCAGAGGGTTATAACGCGTGTCGAGAAGGGCGTGGTGCGTGTGCAGAGACGTGTGACGGTTATGCAGGAGGTCGAGGAGGCCGACAAGTTCATAACGATCGCCGAGTGGGATCCGAGGGAGGATCAGCACAAGGTGTATCTGGAGAGAAGCATACACCTCAAGGATATAGCGATCAAGAGGGGAGTGGACTTCGAGGACATCATAGAGGAGGTGTATAGGAAGGCCACTGTGCTGACATGGATGCTGTTCAAGGGCATAACGAATGTCTGGGACGTGGGAAGGATCATTTTCAACTACTACTACGACCCCGCCGGCGTCTACAGGAAGGCTGTTGAGGAGCTACACGAGGCAGGAAAGGAGGCAGAGATGGAGATAGGGCCGTCCGCCGAGACCAAGGAGCTTATAGCGGGGACAAAGGAGATGACTGAGACGACTCGCGAGATGTATGGAGCAACTAAAGAGTTACAGAAACGTTGAACTCGCAGTACTTGTCCCCCTTCGCCAAGCACTTCTCTTCTCTCACTACAACGCGTTTCTCCCACAGCCTCCTATAGAAGCCCTCTATAATCCCCTTAACTAGGCTGGACATCGGCTTCCCGGTGTGCCCGTAGTTCCGGCACTCTATGTTATCATATATCCTGAAGATCACTTCTCCATCCGAGGCGGTGTTGCTGAGTATCTCAACGATCCCTATCCCCATGGCCTGCAGGCTCCTAATGAAGATCTCCGACAACGTGTCATAGTCGTCGCCGGCCACGTAGGATGAGAGCTTCTCGTAGAGGTTCTCCCCGATGTTTCTCCCCAGCTTCCTGATACTCGTGCTCGCCGCCAGGTCGCCCCAGTTGGATAGGAGCACCGTTATCAGGCCGCGTAGCGCGGTCTCGGGGAGAATGATTGATCTCTCGCCCACGGCTATTAATGGGTGGTACTCTATTATGAGGAGCCTGTTATACGGCTTATAGACACGCACCTCTGTCACGCCGGGGACACGGCGCTTCAGCTCCTCAGCTATCTTCTCGGCGCAGTCGCCGCCGCATTTCTCCGCTATCACGGTGAGCTCAAAGGATGGCTTGTCGGCCGGCACCGGGTAGGGCACGGTGATCTTCACTATGTTTATCCCTTTCTCAGCGAACACGTTGGTAACCTGGTTAGCGACGCCCACCTTGTTCTCTCCCTTAATAACGAAGGCGACGGTGTCGACGTCGGGTGTGTCTATTAGCGTGTCTATGTAGAAGGGTATTGTCTCTATTCTACGAGGTTTTCTTATAATGAGCTTCCTGCCGAAGGGCATACGGCATCACTATGCCGTGCAAATGGTTCTTCCAATATAATTAATATACACGGGCACCTTGTATTTAAAGGTAGATATAATGAGACGCATGGAGCCTGGCCAGGGCTTTATTATTTCTTCTTCTTAACCACGCTTATGCGAAACGGCACACGGATCTCCATAAACTTTAATGTTATATCTGCCTCGTTTTCAAGCGCTTTCTGCAGCTCCTCCAGCTTGGCGGCCCCGAAGAGCTTTTTCTTCTTCACGCCAACTGTTATGGATAGTTCTTTTCCATCATATTCTATGTCAAGGCTGACCAGCCTATACCCCTTGTAGTTGAGGACGTCTTCGAAGGCATCTATTATCTTCTGCCTAAACTCCTCCAGCACCTCCTTTGTGATCTCCTTTTTCTCCCCTGTCTCCTCGTGTTCCTCGCTCCTACGCGGCAAGGGCCTCGTGGCTTTCTCAAGTATCTTCAGGTCGATGCCCAGCTCCCTCTCGGCGATCCCTGGCTCGTGTTTCTCCTCCTCCTTAACCCTCTCCTCTTTCTCCACAACGAATACTCTGAGGGTGACCGGCTTCTTCATGGCTTGTAGGAGGAGCTGGGCGAGGGGGCGGAGGCCGGCTGTGCGTCTTCCGCCGCTTGGATCGGATAGTGCTGTGGATATTATTGTCCCCTTCTCTATGTATGCTATGAAGCGTCTCCCGTTGAGGCGCGATGTTATGACTATGTCCTTGTCCTGGTAGTCTTGGAGGAGCTTGAAGAACCCTTCTATGTCGACGGTTCTCCTCTCGACGAACCGGCTTCTCATAAGTAGGTTTGCCTCGAAGGTGATATCGTTTAGTAGCTCTATCTTCTTATAGTCAATGGACATCTCGGCTATTATGTCGTAGACGTCGCGGCCTTCGCTCAACGCTACGTCTCCATCCCCTTATTGTTTATGGTTGATGGCTGGCGCTGGGCGCAGGTTGGAGGGGAGGGGCCTGCGCGGCCACATGGAGGCGTCGTATAGTCTTTCATTATTTGTTTCGGGGCATGGTATTAATTTTTAGGGGTATGGCTATAGCGACACCTCTACCGTGAACTCGCAGTACTTGTCTCCCCGGGCGATGCATTTCTTCTCTATAGCCCTGCTCTTCCTCTCCCATACAAGGCTGAAGAAGCCCTCTAGTATGCCCCGTGTAAGCACGCTGGCGGGTTTATCGGTGACCTCTTCTACATGCATGCACTCGTAGTGGTCGTATATCCTGATCACAACGCTTCCGTCCGACGCATTGTTCTCTACGACCTCTATTCTCCCGAACCCGAGGCTCTCCAGTAGCTCCGCGGCCCGCTCAACATACTCTTCCGGCCGGAGCTCCCCGTAGAGCTCGTATATAGTGTTGAAGAACTCCTCCCCTATCCCTATGCCCACAGTGCGGAGAACAGGGTATGCTGTCAGCCCCAGGCTCTTCATCATGACTTCTCTCAGGGAGCGGAGAGAGCTCGTATACAGCAGTATTACGCGCTTCTCCCCATGATATATGGGGAAGAGCTTGTCTATGAGCAGGACTCTCCCATGGGGATGTATTACTCGGTAGGAGAGGACAGGGCCGACAAGCTCCTTTATCTCGCGCGCAACAGCCTCAACGCGCCCAGCATCACTGCTCTCCACTACGACAACTATATGGGCCTCCTCGGCCCCCAGGGGGGCCGGGTAGGGCGTGAAGACCTTGTATATATTGAGGCCCCGAACCCTTATTATCCTGGTTATCTCGTTCGCGACGCCGAGCCTGTTGAGCACATGGAATATTATCGCATGCAGGTTCTCCCCGATATATAGTATGTCGAGCTGATACGGGATCCTCTCCTCCATATAGCGCCACCCCGCTCTCCCTGGCCCGCTAGACATCCACCACTACATCCGCCAGCCCCTCGAACAGCTTCTCGTCCCTGGGATTCTGGGCTCCCTTGACGAGAAGTATTATCATTATGTCTTGGGGCTGGAGCTTCGACGCTATGTATCTGATCAGGTTGAAAGCCTTGTTTCTCCCCAGGACGGCGTAGAGATCACTTATGTTGTCTATAATAACTATTATACGCGTGTCCTCCCCCCTCTCCTCTTCCCCGCTCTTCATCCTCCTCTCCATAGAGTCTATCACATACCCTATCTGCGGCGGCTCTGCATCGACATAGTATATCTTGAGCTCGACGCCGTTCTCGCCGGCCTGGCGGATCTCTCGGGGAAACGATGTCCCTAGCTTGAACACGCATATGTAGATGATAAAAGCCGGGACCGCGGCCTCTCCGCCGAGATCCACTAGTATGCTGGGCAGGTGCCTCGATCCATAGGCCACTAGGGGCGAGAAAGGCCTTGAGAGTATTAATACGCCGACGCTACTCCACCGCCTAGCCCGCAGCGCGTCGAACACGAGCTCATCTATTATCCTCTGTATCTCGAGGGAGTGCGGGAGGTTATGGAGCATGGGGGCCGAGTGTTTTATGAGGACAATACCTCCTC
>JALVHX010000250.1 GCA_027028805.1 Desulfurococcales archaeon
TCTATCCTTAATACTCCTTTCTCGCGGAGCGTTTTCTCTAGGAGCGGTATCCCCTTCCTGCTCCCGATCGTGTTGTCTATCTCTATCAGCAATCCTTTTCCACGGTAATAATCTATTATCGGCTGAAAGGTCTCATAGTATATCTTGTACCTCCTCCTTATCACCTCTGGCTCGTCGTCGGCCCTCCTGATGAGAGGCGTCCCGTCCTCGTCGCATCTCAGATCGTTCTTGGGCGGGTTGAACTTTAGGTTGTATACGCGGCCGCACTTGGGGCATATGTAGCGGTTGCTCAGCCTCTCCACGGCCTCCTCCATCGGTATGTAGAGGTGGACGGCCGCGTCGAGACGCGTTATCTCGTCTAGGGCGCGTGCCTGGGTTATAGTCCTCGGGAACCCGTCGAGTATGAAGCCTCTCTCCGTGTCAGGCCTGCTGAGCCTCCTCCTAACAACCTCTATGACGATCTCGTCTGGCACGAGCTCCCCCTTCTCAACTATATCCTTTATCCTCCTCCCAAGCTCCGTGCCCCTGGCGATCTCCTCCCTGAATATGTCGCCCGTGCTTATATGGGGTATACAGTATTTCTGGGAGAAATAACGGGCATAGGTCCCCTTGCCCGCGCCCGGCGGGCCCAATAACACGATCCTCACCTGATCAGCCACCTCCCCCCATGCTGGGGCCGGGTCACTGCCTCCCTGGATCATCTGGGCGTCATGGTTATTTTGTCTTCCCTCCCCCGACGCGTCTCCTATACACCCTCCATGTAGGCGTCATTGTGCGAGGGTGGCTGGCGTAGGCGTGGTCTATGCGGGCTATGCTCGTGTTCCTCGGCCACCTCTTCGGCTCCCCGGGATCCCTATACGCCTCCCCGGCTATCCTCTCCATGGCCTCGACATACGCGTCTATGTTCTCCCGCGTCTCGCTCTCAGTGAACTCGGTCATAAGAGCCTCCTCCACTATCAATGGGAAATATATCGTTGGGGCGTAGAAGCCGTGATCGAGGAGCCCCTTAGCCACGTCCTCGGCCGTGGCGCCTGTCTCCCTCTTCAACGGCTTAGCGCTCACAACCACCTCGTGCTTCCTCCACCTATCCCTGCCATAGGGTATGCTGTATCCCCTAACCCTCCTGATCCTCTCCATGAAATAGTTCGTGTTCAGCACAGCCGTCTCCGCCGCCAGCCTGAGGCCCCTGGAGCCCATCATGAATATATAGAGGTAGCCCCAGACCAGCTGAGCTATGTTGCCCAGCGTCTGGCGTAGCAGGCCCGCCGCCTCCCCTCCCGGCCACCTAACCGTGTATACGCCGCCCCTCCTAACCACCACGGGGCCGGGGAGGAGATCCGGTAGACGCACTCCATCCGAGACAGGCCTATCCTTCACACATACGGGGCCGGCGCCCGGCCCTCCCCCGCCATGGGGGCTACTGAACGTCTTATGTATATTGACGTGCGCTATGTCGAAGCCCATGTCCCCGGGCCTCGCATACCCCATTATGCCGTTGAGGTTCGCGCCGTCATAGTAGAGGAGGCCGTCCACGCCGTGCACTAGATCAGCTATCTCCAGTATGTTCTCCTCGAAGAGCCCGAGCGTGTTGGGGTTGGTGAGCATTAGGCCAGCCGTCTCATCGCCCACCGCGGCGCGGAGGGCCCCTATATCCATGTTCCCCCTCTCATCGCTCGGTATCTCCACAACCCTGAACCCCGCCATAGCGGAGCTCGCCGGGTTGGTGCCGTGGGCGGAGTCAGGTATTATCATCTCCTTCTTCCTATCAAGCTGTCCCCGTAGCTCATGGTACCTCCTGATAGTGAGGACTCCGGCCAGCTCGCCGTGAGCCCCTGCGGCGGGCTGGAGCGTGCACGCATCCATCCCCGTTATCCTCGCCAGCCACTCCTGTAACCTATACAGTATCTCCAGTATACCCTGTACAGTCTCCTCGTCCTGGAGCGGGTGAAGCATCCTCAGCCTCTCGTCCCCGAGCACCCTGAGCATGAACTTCGGGTTATACTTCATGGTGCAGGAGCCGAGCGGCATGGGGCCGTTGTCTACCCCGTAGCTCATCTCAGTCAACCTGATATAGTGGCGGGCAACCTCCACCTCGCTCAGCATCGGCCACTCCGGCGGCTCCTCCCTGAGCATCGCGGATGGTATCCCTATACCACCGACTTTCTCGACAACCCGTTTCTCGGGGCGGGGGACTATGAAGCCCCTCCTCCCAGGGGCGCCGAGCTCGTATATTATTGGCTCCTCGTATCTCGCCTGCCTATAACCCGTCTCCACGACGCCGGCTCACCTCCCCTCCAGTATATCCCTGACCGCGTCAACGAGCATGTCTATGTGATCAGCCGTGTGGAGCTCTGTTACGCAGAAAAGCGCGGCCTCTCCGAGCCAGGGGTAGAGGGGGCGGAGGTAGAGGCCTCCATGAATACCCTTCTCTAGGAGGCGGCGGTGAACCGTCGCGTACCCGGGTTTCTCGGGGAAC
>JALVHX010000251.1 GCA_027028805.1 Desulfurococcales archaeon
GTTCTCCGCCGCGTGGAGGAGCTTCTACGAGGAGGCGGGGGCGGGGAGAGTGGGGAGCGGTATCACAGCATAGACGCGGCTATCAGGGGCTTCGGTGTACCGGATATAGCGCTTATCTCTATACCGGGCGAGTATGTAAGGGATATAGCGCTCCGCCTGCTCGACATGGGTGTTAACCTCCATATATTCAGCGACCACGTGCCCCTCGAGGACGAGGTTTTGCTGAAGAAGCGGGCACTGGAGAAAGGCCTGCTGGTCATGGGGCCTGAGGCGGGGACGTCGATTATATCAGGGGTAGGCCTCGGCTTCGCTAATAGCGTGGAGAGGGGGCCTGTCGGAATAGTCTCCGCCTCGGGCACGGGGCTCCAGGAGCTCAGTGTACTGCTCTCCAACGCCGGCATAGGCGTGTCGCATGGTATAGGGGTGGGCGGCAGGGATCTGAGCGACGCGGTGGGGGGCGCTATGACGTTTTTCAGCATCGAGCTGTTGGAGAAAAACCCGGATACGAGAGTTGTCGCCATCGTATCAAAGCCTCCGGGGAGAAGGGTCCGGGAGGAGCTGATGAAATACCTCGTTGAGCGTACGCGGAAGAAATACGTTGTATGCCTCATGGGCGAGGACGCGAGGGGATGGGTTGTGGAGGGCAGGGTGGCTGCTGCGCCGACGCTTCACTCCGCCACCCTAGCCGCCGCCGCTCTACTAGGGGAGGAGGAGTATGGGAAGGCCCGGCGTCTTCTCAGCATAAACGCCGAGGACCTTATACATAGGGCGAGGGGATATGTGCGCGGGCTATTCACTGGCGGCACGCTGGCCTATGAGGCACAATATATATTGATGGATGTTCTCGGCGAGCCCGTCTATAGCAATACGCCCCTGGATCCCCGCTATGGGCTCAGGGATCCATGGAGAAGCGTGGGCCACACGGTTGTCGACCTGGGAGCCGAGGAGTTTACCGCGGGCAGGCCTCATCCCATGATTGATCCATCGATCAGGATACAGAGGATTATAGAGGAGGCACGTGACCCCGGCACCGGGGTGATCCTTTTAGACTTCGTCCTAGGCTATGGCGCGGGCGAGGATGTCGTGGAGAAACATATACCGGCTATAAACAGGGCCCGCGAAATAGCTGAGGAGCAGGGGAGGGAGATTATATTCGTAGCCCACGTGGTTGCTACACCAGGCGATCCCCAGGGATACGAGGAGCCCCTCAGGCTCCTGAGGGAAAACAACGTGTACGTCTACCCCTCAGGAGCCTCCGCGGCCCTCGCCGCCGGCTTCTCCGTCAGGGGGGTGAGCCGCGGCGCCGCTGAGCAGTTTATAGAGAAATATCTGGATCCGGGTGTGAGGCCTTGACGAGGCCGGAGGAGCTCTTGTCCAGGAGGCCGCGCGTGCTCAACATAGGGCTGGAGCACTTCTATAGGGAGCTTCGGAGACAAGGCGTTGAGGCTGCCCATGTGGAGTGGAGGCCGCCGCCACGGCTCGAGCGGGATATAGAGGATATTCTCGAGAAAATATTGTAGCGGCGGTGAGGGGGGCTTGGCCGAGAAGTATAGCCTTGTTATACGCGGTGCCCGCATAGTTGGCCGGGCGGGGCTCTACGACATAGCTGTAGAGGACGGCGTGATCGCCGGGATCGGGGATAGGGTATCGGGCCGGGGAGAACTCGAGATCGATGCCGGCGGAGGCCTTGTCACAGGCCCTTACGTGAACCCCCATCTACACTTGTGCAAGGTCTATACTCTAGAGGAGGCTGGCTGGAGCGCTCTCCGGCTATACCAGGGCGGCGGGATGGAGGGGAGCATGAGGGCGATAGAGGAGGCGAGCAGGGTTAAGGAGAAGTATACGAGGGAGATGGTTGCCCGCAACGCGGAGAGGGCGTTGAGAGAGGCTGTCCGCCACGGAACCCTCTATATAAGGGCGTTCGCCGACACTGATCCACGCGCCGGCCTCGAGGCCGTCAAGGCGCTGATTGATCTGCGGGAGAAGTATAGGGGGATCATAGATATACAGGTGGTGGCGTTTCCCCAGGACGGGATACTGCGGGAGCCCGGCACAGAGGAGCTCTTATGGAAGGCCGCGGAGCTAGGCGTCGATGTTGTCGGGGGGATACCGTGGATAGAGCTGACACGCGGCGACATGGAGAGGCATATAGGTGTTGTCTTCGATATAGCCGTAGAGAATGATCTCGATGTGGCTATGCTGACGGATGACACGGGCGACCCAACCCTCGAGACCACGATGATGCTGGCCGAGGAGACGCTTAGGAGGGGGTGGCGTGGGAGAGTCACCGCGTGCCATGCCCGCGCCCTCGCCCTCAAGCCCGCCCCCTATATAGATAGGTTGTCCAGGCTCCTGGAGCGGGCTGGCGTGAGCATAGTCACCGATCCCCACACCGGCCCGCTACATGTACCTATTAGGAGGCTTCTCGCCAACAACGTAAACGTTGCATTGGGGCAGGATGATATAAA
>JALVHX010000252.1 GCA_027028805.1 Desulfurococcales archaeon
CTCCCACGCCCTCCCCGATCACGGTGTACCGCTTCCACGGCTCCATCCCCTACGCCCCGGCCACGGCTCTCTCCGGGACTCCCGCCTACACCAGGGTCACCGCGGCAGGCCTCCTCGGCGTCCTGGCCGCCGCCCTCGCCATAACGATGATCCATTTCGGCGGGAGACAGGCGGCTAAGTGATCAGGAGGGGCCTGTTTATTAACACCCTTAGCCCCATCCTTTCCAGGGGTAGAGGAGAAGGGGGTGGCGGCTGTGTACGGTATAGTGTATTCTACCAGGGATCCAGCCGGCTCCGGCATAGCCGCGGCGCTCTCCGAGCTCGTGGATGTGGAGAAATGCGGTGTCTGCGGCGGCCGGGCGGTGGACTGCCGGTGCGGCCGGGGCTTCCTCCTGGCGGGTTTCGACGAGGACGTTATATTCTTCGAGTTCCTGGACGCCGAGCTCCCCGGGAGCGTTGAGGCATACGTGTTCCTCTCAAGGCATAGTAGCAGGGCCGGGGTGAAGAGCTACACGGTGCACCACACCGGCAACCCGGGCCCCGAGGCCCCCTATGGTGGCAGGCCCCGGGAGCTCTCCTACGCCCCTCCCCCGGTCAGCCACATGCTTCTCAGAAGCCTCTACTCCTCCGCCGAGGAGGCCGGGAGGCTCGGGGTCTACGAGGTGAGCTACGAGGCCACCCACCACGGGCCCACAGGGCTCTCGAAGCCCCTCGCCTTCATAGAGATAGGGAGCAGTATAGAGGAGTGGAGGGAGCCCGTCAACCACAGGGTGGTGGCGGAGGCCGTTGCGCGTCTCCTGGAGAAGGGGCCGAGCAGGGGCTGTAGAACAGCCATAGGGATCGGGGGAGGCCACTACCCGAGGAAGCATAGCAGGAGGGCGTTGGAGACCAGTACCTGCTACGGCCACATACTCGCGAAATACGCGCTCCCCTACCTCGACGAGGATCTGCTGGAGCAGATGGTTGAGAAGACGGTGCCGTCTCCGGGGCTCGTGGTGGTCGAGAAGAAGGGGACGAGGAGGGAGCACAGGGCGCTCGTGGAGGGTTTTGTGGAGGAGAGGGGGCTGGGCCTCGAGTATATCTAGGCCCCCGGCTACCCCGGGATACGTTTATTATCCTGTCTTAACAGTGTCTCCTCTGATAGGTCACTGTATAAGAACCATGTATACACGGACACCCGTGTACTATGAACCATGCAGGGGTTGGTGGAAGTGACCGGGCAGGCGTCGTATAGTGAGAGGGATGTGCTTGTCCTGATAGTGTTCTCGGGCGTCTTCGCCGCATCCATAGTGTTCGCGAACATAGCGGCGGGCGTGAAGCTCGTCGACTTCCTCGGCTTCGTGGTTCCGGCGGGCACGATAGCGTACTCGATAACGTTCCCGATAACCGATATCGTGGACGAGGTTTATGGGAAGAGGAGGGCGGTCTACATAGTGTGGGCGGGGCTCGCCGCGGAGATAACGATGCTCGTCCTCGTCCTCGGCGAGGGGCTTCTCCCCCCGCTGGAGCCGGGGATGCAGGATCTATACACGCGCGTCTTCTCGCCCCAGCTCCGCATAGTGGCGGCGAGCCTGGCGGCCTACCTGGTGAGCCAGCACCACGACGTATGGGCTTTCTGGAAGTGGAGGGAGATAACCGGGGGCCGTTTCCTATGGATACGCAACAACGCGAGCACCATGGTGAGCCAGCTCCTCGACTCAGCTATATTCACGACGATAGCGTTCTACGGCACAGTGGAGGCCGCGGTGCTCCTCGACATGGCTCTGAGCATGTGGTTGTTCAAGGTGCTGGTGGCGGCCGCCGACACCCCGTTCGTCTACCTGGGCGTGGCTCTGCTGAGAAAGAAGGGTCTCGGGGCAGGGGGCCTCGGCGCCGCGGAAACACCCCCGGGGCCCCGGGAGCCCCTTATTCCACGATAGACATGTAGATCTCGGCCAGCCTCTCCGCGGCCTCCCGGGCCCCTATACGCTCCCCGGGATCAGTTCTCAGGAGATCCTCTAGGATTCCGCGGAGAACGCTGGGCGCCTTGTCTAGGCTGGGCGGCCTCCTCAGAGCATCCTCGTAGGTCTCCACGGGATAGGGTTTCTCGCCCGTAACAGCCTCGTATAATATGACGCCGAGGCTCCAGGAGTCCGTCCAGGGGCCGGTGGGGCCGAGGTCCCTGTATATCTGCTCGGGCGCCGCGTAGCCGGCTGTGAAACCCGCCCTGCTCCTGCTGGTGGCGGATACTGTTCTCATGAGCTTCGCTATGTTGAAGTCTGTTATCTTCACTATATTGTCGCGGGTGAACAATATGTTCTCGGGCTTAAGGTCCCTGTGCACCACGCCGTTCTCATGCATATATGCTAGAGCGGCCGCGGCCTGGAGGCTCATGAGCACCGCCTCCCTCAGAGGCATCCTGCCCCGTGTATCCAGGTAGTCTCTGAGGCTCCCGTGCTCACAGTACT
>JALVHX010000253.1 GCA_027028805.1 Desulfurococcales archaeon
CTCACAGCCCCCTACCTGCTCTACGTCAGGCTAGGGGTTCTTGAGCATCGCATCATAGTCGGGGCGGCGAGAGCTATCGGCGGGAGATACGCCGCGGACATCGTTGAGAGGATCATAGAGTATATAGGCGGTGGAGCCACGTGATACTCGTCGTCGCCCAGCACTATGCGAGAAGCCTGCCCGAGGGACACAGGAACATATCGGCCAGGCTCATAGACGCGGCTTTCCATGGGAGACGCGGCGCCGCCGTCGTCTCCCTCGAGGCCGGCTCCGGCGCGTGGAGAAGCGGCAACATCCTCTACATAGGGGATCCGAGGATACACCCGTATCTCTACAGGGGCCTCCGGCACTACGCGGATATATTCGTCTCCCGGATCCTCCCCGTGATAAAGAGCCTCCGGCCCCGCGCAATCCTCCTCCTAAACATCGCCAAGGAGCTCTATACGCCGCTCACAAGGCTCGCGGCGGGGACGCGTACAACCATATACCCATACATCTACAACGCGCCCGGCTACTTCACGTGCCCCCACAGCATATGTAGGATGAGACGGTATTTCTGGAGGACGGCCGCGGCGTGGAGGCCCATAGAGGTGCTCGCCACATGCGGCGAGACATCGAGGCTTCTCATGGAGCTGGGGGGCGTGGAGGCGCACACCGTGCCCCCCATAATCCCCGACGAGTTCTATGGGCCCCGGCCCGGCCTGGGGAGGAGGGTGAGGGAGAGGCTCGGCGTAGCGGATGACTCCTTCCTCTACCTCTACGCCGGACACCTGGACGCTAAGAGGGGTGTGCACATACTAGCGGAGGCGTGGAGGAGGATCTACCCGCGCCTAGGGGACGCCGTCCTCGCGGTGGCGCCCGCGCCCACGGAGTATACCGCGGAGAACAGGTTTCTCCATGGCCTCCTCGAGAAGCTCCCCTCAACCATAATAGTGGGAGAGAACGTGGTCAAGGAACACGGCGTACACGGCCTATACGCCGCCGCCGACGCCGTAGTGCTCCCCTTCACCCACCACTACTTCTTCACCGCGCCCCCATTAACGCTCCTAGAAGCCATGGCTATGGGGGCCGCGGTCGTCGCCTCAAGGATACCGTGTATAGATGAATGGGTCAGGGACGGCGAGACAGGGTTCCTCGCGGAGCCTGGTAGCGTGGAGAGCCTCGGGGAGGCCATGGAGAGGGCTCTAAGAGGAATCGATCCAATGAGGCCGAGGAGCGTCGTGGAGGCACGGTGCAGGCCCGGGACCGTGGCCGGGCTCATCCAGCAGATCATAGGCGGTGAACAGGGAGGAGTGTGATCCAAACCAGTTATTACACCCATGGAGCCGTATCCACTACACTATACACTCGCGCCGCGGCGCGCGGAGGCCTCTGGGAGAGGAAATAGTAAAGGGGCTGGTCTCTTGGCCGGGGTCAAGGCTAGCGCGGCCAGGATCATATGCGGGTGCCCGGGGCCACGGGACTACGAGACAGTGCTCTCGGAGCCGCTTAGAGCCCTCTACTACGCCGAGGCCAACAAGGCGGCATACGTCTTCCTAGACAACCTGTATAGGGGGCTCGGGAGGCTACCCGGCGCCCTGGATAGGGCTTATAGGAGGCTGGGGATCCGCTACCGCCTCTTCCTCAGAGGCCTCGGAGCCGTCGGCGAAGCGCTGAGAGCGCACGGCATAGAGTATAGTGTTATAAAGACCTTCAGGCCCTTCCCAAACGTCACCGACGACGCCGACGTCCTGGTTCTCGGGGGCTACGAGGAGTACGAGGAAGCCGTCAGGCTCCTCCTATCCCTCATAAAGCCGGCCCACGTGACCGTGGGGCCGAGGAGCACCAGCATGCTTTTCCCCGGAGTAAACGTGTGGATCGACCTCTACGCCGACGTAGCTGTGAGCCACATAGTGTATTATCCCCGGAGAATACTCGCGGAGTCAAGGATACAGAAGAGGATCACGTTCATGGGCGAGGAACACGTGTTCCCCGCGCCGAGGCCCGAGGACGACGCCGCCCTCATAATCGGCCACAGCGTCGTGAAGGAGCAACTATACACGCTACAGGACCACCTGAGCCTGCGCAACTATCTCTCATCCAGAGGCTTCGACAAGGCCTTGCTCGAGAAGAGGCTCAGGGAGACAGGGCTATGGGAGTCATGGGGGCTCTTCTGGGAGACACACGAGATCGTTGAGAAGAGGCTCGGCGAAGCCATGGAACCCCCGCCGCTACCATACAGGTACCCACTCGGGAGAGTAGCCCTCGCGATAACGCGGCTCCTGATGAAACTACCCGAGGCGAGGGAGGGCCTGGCCGTAGAGATCGCGCGCGTGTTCACCGATAAATCCCTGGCCGAGAAAATACTCTACCAGATCCACCAGCACCTGGTCAGGAAGAGATACTAGGCCCCTACGGGGGCCCTAGAGGGTGCCGGGGGCCTGGGCGCAGAGTAGTAG
>JALVHX010000254.1 GCA_027028805.1 Desulfurococcales archaeon
GATGAGATAGGGGCCGCTGTCGTATACGGTGTGCTCGTCGCAGGGGTATTGTTGGCTGTTATTATCGGCTATATGGGTGAAAACCTCTGGTTATCTATAATCGGGTTCCTTAAAACCATGTTCATATATTATGGCATAGTTAATATATTATTGTATCTGATAGCATGGATATCGCATAACACCTTCCCTATATTCGTGTCCATGATCAATATAGCCGCGTTCATCATAATAATTATTCTCCTAACAAGACGCCTGCCCCCCGCGGCCGTCTCATTAAGGCTTATATCAGATACCGGGAAAGCCAGCATTGATCACGCCAAGAGAATCATAAGTATCGGAGATCCACACTCTTCCATCGTGGTTGTTGTAAAAGGAGACGGCCGCGCGGTCACAGTAAAGACTGATCCTGACACGATGTTCCATATAAGTGGGCCATCCATGCGCGGCGGCAGCTATGAATACAGCATTGTGCCTCTTGAGAACGGCGAAGGCTCCCTATACATATATAGGGGCCGGACCCTCGTGCTCGAGTACAAGGTCATAGTCCACGGGTTGGAGAAGCGGAGGTTCAGGGTAGAGGTATACTTTAATGATAGGAAAATAGGGGAAGCCCCTGTGAGCGTGGAGGTTAATAAGAGCCTTGAGGAGGCCATAGCCCCCGTTGTTGCCGCTATGCTGCGCAAGATTGGTATCGGCGAGGACATGGAGGATTATGTCAAGGAAATACTTGTATTCGATGAGGAGGACAAGATACTGAGCGTCAACGTGCCCATAAAGAAGCTCAACATATCCGGGGATACATTGAAGGTGATGATCTATGGTACAGATGAGCTTAGCGAGCTTCTCAGGAGATTCGGTGAGGAGAGCATCGAGGTTCTATGGGAGCGCCTCATGAAGAGGCTGGAAGCATTATCCATGAACGCCTCGGGCCTCGCCGAGAGCTTGAGAAGCCTAGTTGGAGCCATAGAGAACAATGCCGCCCGGTGGTGGTAGCGGGCTGTGCTTATCGCGATGCCGGGAAGCATTGAGCACGTCGATACATCGATCATACCCTCTGACGAGATAATAATAGCAACCTACAGGCCTATGAGAAACTATCCCCGCACAATAATAATCACCGACCTAGGCCATGTAAAGGAGCTCCCACGACACGTCAGCATAAGGGGGTTCGAGAACCCATCCTACACATATATTGTAGCAAAGAAGCAATCGGCAAAAATAAACCCCTTTCTAACAAGCGATAATATAACCCTCTTAGTAGCCCCGCAGACGGGGTTCGATAACGGGCTGGCGCAGTATCTCATGGAACACTCGTATAGGGCCGGGAAAAAACTCTTCCTCGTAATAATAGCGCCGCCGCCCGACAACGCCTATAACGCTACAAGACTATACGCGTTCCTAAAGATCCTTGGACTATACATGTTTCATGCAAACACGCCCGAGGAGACCAGGCTCGGCGCCATAATAGTATCCTCCGATACCCCGGCCAGCGTCGTATCATGGATAGCCTGGCTAGCAGACTCCACGGGCAGCCATGAAGAGGTGTTGGAGAAAACACGGGGGCTGGCTATCCCATGGTTCAAGAAATACATTGTACCGATAAACGAGTACATGGATGCGCTACGTCTCTACAACTACATATTGTCGCATGAGACGCTAGCGAGGAAGATACGGGGAACACTTATAAAAATAGATAGACTACTCGACGAGGCCCCGGCCAGCTTCTGGGACTATGCCAGGAGAAACAAGACCCATCTACATAAGATAATATATGTATATAGGGATCTGAGGGAAGCCGTCGCCGAGGCCGCCTCCGCTCTCGAGAAGAACATGGATCTATTCGTGCGCGGCACCGATTACACCGAGCCCCTGCTCGATGACCCCGTATTATTCCTGAAACGTGTACTGAGGACACGTTATCCCGAATACATTCTCATGGATATGCAGGATAACCTAGAAACGCTTCTCAAGACAAGGCTTGGCGGAGAAAAACTAGGTAGCTCGCTTACACCATTATTCTCACCGGAGAAACCCCCTGTCTCCGCGCTAATATACTCCGACAAACCAATCCACGCAATCATACAGAACGCTCTAAGCGGATACAATAACTATACAATATATAGCATAGAGACAGGGGGATACGATGTAAGCATAATAGGATACACCCCTCTCCCACTACATCCCCGGATCGATCATACCCGCAGGCTCTTAGAGGGATACGAGAAGCTCTACATGGAGAGGATAGATATAATATACGAGGCACTATACCCCGAACCAATCAGTATCGGAGACCACATAGTTGATACAAGATGGTTCGTCAAGCAACCGGCCACAACGCCTCAAGGCCTCATAGAAGCATATAGAAAAGGCCTATTAGATGAAAAAGAAGCTACAGAATATCTTAAAAATATAGGTGCAATACACTGGATATCTT
>JALVHX010000255.1 GCA_027028805.1 Desulfurococcales archaeon
CTTTTCACTCCATCCCGTCTCCGAGGATCCCCGCGACAAGCCTCGCCGCCTCCCTTCCATCACGTGCCCATACGACCCGTGTCTTCCTCCTAGAGTCGAGGTATTCGCCGAGCCGGAGCAGCTTATCGGTATCCATCCCGCTCTCAACAACCACAACGGGCCTAGAGTAGTCGTAGGCCATCAACGCCTCCATCATCGAGCCGATCATCCCGCCCAGCACCACCACCGCATCACTGCTCCTGACAAGCACCACGCTCCTAGCCACGGGATCGAGAGGTGTCTCGATAACCACGTGCCGCGATCCCCGTGGAGGCCTGGCCGGGGGGCTGGATGGGAGGATATAGATGACCAGGAAGCCGCGGGCCGCGGCCTCATCCGCCACAACCCTCATCAAGCCCCAGTATCCTCCGAGAACAATCCTCGAGCCCGCGGGAGCCAGCCCCGCGAGCTCCTCGACAAACCCCGCCGCGTTATCCACGAGAACACCGCTGGGCTCGCCACTATAAGCGGCCACCCCTATGCTCCAAGGCTTCCCCGCCGCCACAGAGCCACCCCTCGACCAGCCGCCGTATACAGGGGCTCCTCTCCTCCCCGGGGGGAGGGGGGACACGCACCCTATTTATACCGTGGAGTGTAATGGTTTTAAACAAGCGTGGCCGCGGCCTCATCCGCGACCCGGGCGGCGTGGAGGCGTCACGTATTGTCGGCTGAGCAGGGCGGCGAGACGGCTAGTCTCGAGGAGCGCGTCGCTGTTCTCGAGAAGAGGGTTGCCGAGCTCGAGGAGAGAGTAAAGAGGATACAGAGGGTTGTCGACGAGCTCTATGTTCTCCTCCGCGTCCTCGTCTAACAGTCTTTTTCTCGACCACGAGGCTCAGGATCTCGAGAGCCAGGGCGGCTGATGCCGCGTAGAAGCTTATGGCGAGAAGCTCCTCGGGGAACACGGCCGCCACCCCCCGAGGCGGGGAAACGGATCCGTATCTATCCGTAGCCTGTCTCGACCGTTATCTCGGCCCCGTTCCTGGTTATGATCCTCGCCCTCTCAACCAGTAGATCCCCTACCTCGAAGTCGTTCCACCCGGGCTTCAGGTTCGTTATCACGCTGAACTCTCCGCCAGCCCCCTCGAAGACTATCTTGACGGACTCGAGGGCGAAGGGGCTCCATATATAGGCTATCCCGCCCATAGCCCGTAGCACGGGCTCGAGGTAATCGGTATCAGCTATGATCCTTGTGCGCAACGTCTCCCTATACACTCTTCCACCGCTCCAGGCATATATCTCGACCATGGCCTGGTGGACCCCTGCCCTGGCCCAGAAGATCCTGACGGGTATCATGGTCTCCCTGGGCTCGAGGCCCCATCGCTCGGCCGCGGCGCCGGCCACCGCGCCCCCGCGCGAGTATATGTATATGTATAGCTTGTTTATCGGCAGGATCGGCTCAAGGTGCACGGGGAGATAGGGGCCGGAGGCATCCATTGACAGCCGGGGAGGTATCCTTATCTTCGAGAACGGGCTCTCAGGCCTCTTCACTATAACCCGCAGGGTCTCCTGTATGGGGAGGAACCCGTGGACCGCGACCTGTAGAACCAGGGTGTGCTCGCCCGCATCGCTACCAGTGTCACGGAACACTATAGTGTTGCCCTCAACGTAGACCCTGAGCTTCTTAGTCGTTGATCTCAGAACCACGACGCTCGGCGTCACATCCCCTATCCTCAGCACACGCTTCCCGCCGCTGGCCAGCTCTATGTCGCCGAGCCTTATCGTGTAGGCCTCATGGTAGTCCGCGGCCACTATGCGTGGGACGCCGGCCGGGCTTATATAGCCGGCCAGGAGCCTCCTCCCCGCCACCGACGCGGCCGCCGCCGATCCCTGGAGCCTGTATACGCCGAGCCTCCTCCACCCCTTCACCTGGTATACGGCAACGGTGTGGCCGGCGGCGAAGGCCGCGTACTCCCCATCTATAGACGCGTGGCTTATCGGGGCCCCGAAGCTCAGCTCCCGCGCAACAGCCCCCGTGTTGAGGCTGAACAATACGGCGGAGGAGCCGTAGTAGGCGAGCACGGTGTCGCATCTCTTCATGGGGGGAGAGGTTATCCTTACCCCGCGGCCAAGCCTCTTCCTCCATAGAAGAGTCGGGCCCTCCAGCTCAACCCCCGCCACGTCTATGCCATCCGTCAACGCTACCTGCTCCCCGTTATAGGCTCCAAGGCTCCAGGGCCCCATGAACCCTATGGTCAGGAAGTCCCTCGGAAACGAGTACTTGTCGTAGCCCTCGGGGCCGAGGACGTGGAGAACAGTCTCCTTCTCCCTATACTCCCATACCGCGAACCACTCCCCGTTCCAGCCCGCGGGGCTCGTCTTGGAGGCGAGGAGCTTCTTCTGGAACAGCTCCTCGGGGCTCTCCTGGTAGTAGAGGACGCTCGGCCCCTCCCCCTC
>JALVHX010000256.1 GCA_027028805.1 Desulfurococcales archaeon
CTGGCGGCAATGCTTCTCGCCGGCTGGGGCGAGCCCCTGTCCTCGGTGATCCTGGAGTACGCCGCCGTCATAGCCGTGGCCGCGTCGACATACATCTATATATCCATGGGGGACTCGCTCAGGCTGGGCGTAGACATAGTCAAGGTTCTTGTAGGCCAGAACCCGTGGCTTGCCACGCTCCCCGAGGAGAAAATCGACTATATAATCGAGGCCACGGCCGATACAAAGATAGAGCTGCCCCTACCAATACTCGTGACAACACACCTGGTCTCCGGCCACCGCCCACGGTTCCTGGATGAGCTATACAGAATCCTAGTCAACGAGGAGAAGGGGCCGCGGTTCCCCCTCATAGTCTTCACAGACAGTTATGGCTCAGCGCTTGCCAGAGGCATTCTTGAGCCCGGGAATATTGTTGAGGGAGACAGGGGCTCGGCGAAGCCGGACGCCGTCATCGCTATATATACAAAGCCCAGCGCCTACCCGAGGCCTGTGGCCATGTACAGGCACAGGAAGACCGGGATAAATATAGGGGTCTACGAGTGCGCGATCAACCTGTCGCATTTCGTGAGCATTATCGAGGAGGCGCGCAGAGGAGACAGCCCGGTTATCATCATTATAGATAACATTAATATCCTCAACACACTGCTCGACATACCGCCCTCCTATATAAACACTTACAGGTTCGTAAAAATGCTTATATCGAGGCTGAAGAAATATGATATAGCTTTGCTGTTATATGATCCAGGCATCGGCAACGAAGCCCTCACAAACCTGCTCATGCTGAACACTATAACAACCATAGCGATGAAACAGTTACCCGTGTTCCTGAAACGGCTGATAGAGCAGATAGACTTTATATATAGGTATAGGGTTGCCAGGCCCGAGGTGGCTAAAGGATTAACACAACATAATATATCTTAGCAAAATATTTTTATTACAACAACAATACATGTATCACAATAATTATAGTTATTTATATCATTATATATGAATATAGATACGGGGATGCAGTATTATTACAACTAGAATTGGAAATATATTGATGCGCGGGGAGATATAGTTATATAACATGTAGAAGTTATGTTTTTTAGATAAGTTTAATCAGAGAATAGAACTAGGTGGAGGGCCGTGGCCGCCGAGAAGAAGCCTGTGAAACGCGGATACGATGTCGTGCCAACTTATATAGAAGCCTTAGATAACATCCTTGGCGGGGGATTCATCAGGCCGGGACTCGTTTATATTATAGGCAACCCGGGCACCGGGAAAACTCTTCTCGCCTTCCAGTATCTATATAACAGGGCGTCTCGTGAGAACGAGAGAGGCCTATATCTCCAGTTCTCGGAGCCCAGGAGCCTTATGCTGGCCAGGCTGAGCCGGTTCAGGTGCTTCAGCGAGTTCGACAACATTGTGGGCTTGTCTGAGAAGGAGCTTGATGAGGGAAAGAAGATCATTGTCTACGAGGCCTCTCCTCTCTATGAGAAGGACATGGTGAGTGATCTCATAAACTACGTGATAGACAGCGTCGAGGAGGGCCTCTATAAGAACGTTGTAATAGATAGCATCACCGCCATAACCCTCCATATAGACCCGAGGGAGGCGAGGAGCCTGCTAACGATGCTGTTCCGCCGGGTGGCGGAGTACGATGTGACAGTGGTATTGATCGGTGAGAAGCCATTGTTCGCCAAAACAGTCTCTCCGGTGGTAGAGGAGTTCGTGTCCGATATAGTATTGTATCTCGACTATATACGCGTCATAGGCTATGGCTCCAGGCTGGCGATAAGGCTTACCCCTATAAAGATGAGGGTTGCACCACATGAGAGAAGATTCTTCGAGATATCGATATCCATGGATAAGGGATTCATAATAATGCCCGAGTACCCGGTGGAATACGAGCCTTTCATAAGCTAAGCATCGCCTAGTCAAGGTTTATAGGAGATGACTAGTAGCGGGAGATGGCTGGTCCGGCTATTAACCGTGATCTATGCAGTATATCTGGCGCTACTTTTTACAGGCATAATACTCCTCGCGTCGAGCGGCGTATATATGCGTCACGTCAAGCCATCAATAGACACCATAGCCATGCACTTCATAGTGTTCGCTGTATCGTTTTTTCTACCACTGATAACGTATATAGAGCTCAGACCCTTCTCCCGCTCGCCGTGGATACAGATCCTCGTGCTCTATGTATCGCTTATAACGGTGTCAGCCGTAGCCGATTTCCTCTCGTTTTTCGCGAAGCCGTATAGCCCCGCGCACATAATGCTCCTGCTAAGCGACGACTCCGCCGCTGCAGCCGTATCAATAGTTGCGCCATACGCTATTTACCGCTATATATCGGAGATGCTTGAAGGCGTGGAGGAAGAGGAGGGCGGCTCCGGGGCCCCCTCGTTGTGGAGGACTCTGCTTATCCCCCTCC
>JALVHX010000257.1 GCA_027028805.1 Desulfurococcales archaeon
TATAGCTGTGGTAGGGCTCAGATACGAGGTGTATAGGATCAATGATGGATACATGCTTCTCCCAACACTTTATCTGCGCCACGCCAACCACACCAGCCCATGCCTAGTGGTAAAAGCCGTCATCCGGGGCCCCGAGTCCTTCACGGCAACAGTTGATAAAGACCTGTGTAGCTGGAACGTGAGCGTCGGGAGAGTGCCCCAGGGCTTCTTCGAGAAGATGATGGCCGGCATAGGCCCCCCTACCCCTAGAGGAGGCGGCGAGGCCTCCCCCGAGGCCCTTGCCATGTTCTTCGGCGTAATAGGCTTGGCCGCGGCGGCTCTCATATATATCTATAGAAAACATTCTAGGAGGCGAGAAGAGGCTTTTTAGTTGTTCATGCTTCTCATTGTGCGGGGCATCTCGTTCTCTGTTATCTCTTGCGGCGTGTATTCCGCCAGTGTTATGGCGGGCGCGGCTCCGAGTAGTTCTTTTCCCGGGGAGAAGACGAGCCATTGCCTGGTGACGCCTTTCTCGTTGTATTCCAGCCTTATCCTGTCTCTCCCCAGGAGCCCTAGTATCGGGGTGTTTGTTATCTCTTCGGGGACTAGTAGTATTCTGACGCTCGTCGTCTTGTTGTGGAGCACCCCGATCATGGCTTCGTCGGCTATTAGCCCGGCTATCTTGGATCTATAGTTTTCCCGGAGCCTCTTATCATCCCTTATCTCCGGTGGATAGGTTACCGGGAGCATGTCTACGCCCACGCTACACACGCTCGTCATCGCCAGGTATGTTCCGAGCCCGAGTGTTCCCCTGGAGAGGGCGTCGGCCATGCCCGCGTCCTCGGAGACTGGTATGAATGTGCCGCTCAAGCCCCCTATCCTTGTGGCCACGAAGAAGCCTCCCGCCTTAACCGAGTCTATCAGGTAGCCTAGCGCCGTCAGGGTTCCCGGGCTTCCCGCGGAGCTTCCCCGGCCCATCAGTGTCTCTATGGTCTTGGCGACGCTGTTGAGGGGTGTGCCCGTCTCCCTGTCCCTGTTGGGCTCCGGCGCGAGGGATAGGTCTACTATGCCCTGCTCGACATGTATATCTATCCCCCTCCTAACCGCGAGCCTCCTCATAGCCCTCTGTATCAATAGCCCGGTTATCTCGGCCAGGGTTATGGCTAGCGCGGAATATGTTTTCACGAAGAACCATATGTTCTCCCCGCTAAGCCTCACGGGAGCCTTTATGTAGAGGAGCCTCCAGAGACCTATACCGTTTATCCCCACGTTCACCGTCGCCTCGGGGAGCCCTGGCCCGTGGAAGCCTCCCGCCATGAACGGGTTGTCCTCTGGGCTGTTCGCGAACACGGCTAGGCGGGCGAGGTTGGATACATAGGGTATATGGCTGGAGAGCTTCTCCGCGGGGCTCATGCCCCTTATCTCGTCCCATGTGTAGCCGCGGGCCCTGAGTATAACGTCTATGTCCCCCAGTATCTCGTCGAGGCTCGGCGACATATACTTGTCCTGGTATACGTGATCCCTTATACCCGTCTCAACTATTATAGTGGATGCGTAGGCAAGCGCCTCCCTGTTGATGCCCTTGAGCGTGGAGGCGAGGTCTATGAACATGTTTATTCTCCGCAACAACGGGTAGAGCTCGGCGAGAGAGAACCCCGCCTCACCCGCCTCCTCGGGGCCTGGGGATAATATGGAAGGCATGTTCTCGAGGAAAACCCTCTCCGGGCCCGTCAGGCCCCCGGAGGCTAGGACGCCCCAGCCACCTATAAAGCTTATCGGGAGAGCCCCCTCCTGCGCCGCCTCGCTCAGGGAGGCGGCCAGCTCCAGGAGGTCGGGGAGAGGCCTGGGGCTCCTCTTAACCATGGGCGCCGCCACGATCGATACCGGTGTAACCGTTAGCCGGAGGGTCTGTATAAACCTCGACGAGGGATCACTGCTCCAAAGCCCCAGGTTCTCCGCCAGCCCGCCAGCCCCCCGGAAAACAGTGGACACTATGTCGCGGAAGGCCTCATCAGCCTCCAGGACCGCGTCCCCGAGAAGCCTCGAGACACTCGCCACCTTGGAGTAGACAGCCCTGCGGAGCTCCCCGGGCCGCGGAGAAGCCGCGTCGACAAGGCTCAGGCCCACCGTGACGGTGCGAAGCTTAACAGTCTCCAGGAAAACCCTATCAATAAACCCGCCCGCATCGGCGCCCACAACCGCGCTAAGCCAGTCCACGAGGCTCCTATGCAGGTTCTCGAGAAAGAAAACCCTGCTGGCAACAACCAGGTCATCCAACACAGCTCCACCCGCGTCATCAAGCCGATCTAAAAGCCGACCCACCGGTGATCCGCGGGAACAAAGCCAGCTACCTAGCCCACAATGTTATAGAAGACGCCGCGGCTAATATAGCTCTCCAATAAACCCGGGGGCCGTGGGGGTTGTTGTGTAT
>JALVHX010000258.1 GCA_027028805.1 Desulfurococcales archaeon
TCACGCTCCTCGCTTATAACAGGCTTCGTGCCGGCGCGCCTAACGTTGCCGAACTCCCTTATAATGGGGCGGCCGTCAGGCCCTATCCTCACCTCGAAGCCATAGATATAGGGGCCATACACCCTTGTCTCAGCCTCACCGCTCGCCGCGGCCCTCTCCATCTCCCTAACTATCCTATAGAACTCCTCATCGATCTCGCTGAACAGCTCCCTGAAGAACTCGTCGAAGAGATCAAATATGCTTCTCCGCTTACGCTCCCTCCAGCTCATACATCTCACCTCCCACCGAGATCCATGCGATACGCGGCTACTATTCCACCGCTTATATAACGCTATAGGTGTTTGTATTTTATTAAGAATTCTCCCAGGGGCCCCGGAGACGCCGGGGAACCGGTGTCTATTAGTAGGGGGCCATGGTATTGTTGAACATGTTGGCGTCGCATAGACTGTATATAAGGTGTTGTCTAGGAGGGTGGCGTATATGGGCGGTGAGAGGCTGAGAAGCGCCAGCGTCCCCGAGGGGGAGGGCGGGCTACAGTATCATGTCCGTGTTAAGCCGGGGGATGTGTCCCGCTACGTGTTCGTGCCCGGGGATCCGGAGCGTGTAAAGAAGATAGCGTCTACATGGGATGAGGCATGGTTTGTGGCCCAGCACCGGGAGTATCTCACCTATACGGGCCGCTACAAAGGCGTGCTCGTGTCGGCGACGAGCACGGGTATAGGGGCGCCGTCCACAGCGATAGCGGTTGAGGAGCTTGCCAGGGTCGGCGCGGATACTTTTATCAGGGTGGGCACGACGGGGGCCCTTAGACGCGACATAAAGGTGGGGGATCTCATAATAACCAATGCGGCGGTGAGGCTCGAGGGCACGAGTAAACAATACACGATACCCGAGTACCCGGCCGTCGCAGACCTCAACGTGACACTGGCCCTTATAGAGGCGGCCGAGGAGCTGGGCGTGAGATACCATGTAGGACTCACCGCTTCCACCGACAGCTTCTACGTCGGCCAGGAGAGGCCGGGCTACCGCGGCTACCTCCCACCGTTCAACAGGGGCCTAGTGGACTACCTGAAAAGCATAGGCGTGCTCAACTTCGAGATGGAGGCCGCAGCCCTCTTCACCATAGCCCAGATCTACGGGCTCAGGGCGGGAAGCGTGTGCGCCGCCATAGCGAACAGGGAGACAGAGGAGTTCATAGTGGACGCGGGCGTCATGGACGCTATAAGGGTGGCTAACGAGGCCGTCAAAATACTGAGCGAGTGGGACGAGATCCTCGGGGAGAAGGGGAAGAAATATGTCTCCCCAAGCCTCCTGAGAGACTGGAGGAGACGATGAGACGCATCCACCATCCCCAGGCCATGGGCGCGTGGTGAACCATGAAGAGCACGGGAGACAAGCCGCTCCACATAGCTGTCGGAAACCTCAACATAGATATAGCGTTTTATCTCCCAAGGCTCCCCGGGCCCGACGAGGCCTATGTCGTGGATGATGCGAGGATATCGTCGGGCGGCGCCGCATCCAACTATGCGGCGGCCGTCAGGGTCTACGGCCACAGGGCGGCCCTCGTAGCCTCAACATCCACGATGGGGATCGCGGATCACCTGCTCGAGGAGCTCAGGGAGCTCGGCATAATAGTCGAGTACGTGAAGAGGGTTCCAGGCCTACCAGGCATAGTCGTGATAGCGGTCGATAGGCGCGGCGAGAGGATCATGATGAAGTATAGGGGCGTGAACAGCCTCCTCTCCCCCAACGACGTCCCCCGCTCACTCATCTCCGAGGCATCGATCCTCCACATAGCGAGCGTGGAGCCGAGCGTCGCCTACGAGATAGCGAGGAGGGCGGGCAGGCTAGGCATAATGATCAGCTATGACCCGGGATCCGCGGTGTACGAGGACAAGGAACAGGTTCTCGGCGCGCTCCGCTACGCCACAATAGTCTTTCTCAACAGGCGCGAAGCAAAGACGCTTGTGGGGAGCAGCCTAGAGAAGCTCCTCCGCCTAGGGCCCCGCGTGGTCGTGATCAAGAAGGGCGCGGCGGGCGCCTATGCAATAGAGCCCGGCGGCGTAGTGGTGCACGGGATAACGAAGCCCATACGCCCGCCGGTGGACAGCACGGGGGCCGGAGACGCCTTCGCAGCATTCTTCAACGCCGCATACATAGATACAGGTAGCACAGTGGTAGCCCTCCAGCACGGGGTCGCGGCCGGGGCACTGAAGACGAGTTGCCGCGGGAGCAGGGTTTGCTTCGACCGCAAGCTCTTCGCGAAACAGCTGGCGGAGACCATGGTGGAGAAGCTCCGAGGCCCCGAGGACTGGGTTCTAGAGGACTAGTGGCTGAGGAGTTAATGGGTGAAGGCTATGGGCGGAGCAGACACCATATATGATCCATACACCCACTA
>JALVHX010000259.1 GCA_027028805.1 Desulfurococcales archaeon
ATGTTGATAGGCCTGAGCCCGGAGCTGGCCAGGTGCTTATTAGGATCAACTGCTGCGGCGTATGTAGAACTGATCTACATATTGTGGAGGGCGAGCTGAAGCCTGCTAAGCTTCCACTGATTGTGGGCCACCAGGTAATAGGCGTTGTAGAGGATATCGGAGAAGGCGTTGACAGAGATATTATCGGCAAGCGTGTAGGGGTTCCATGGCTATACTGGAGTTGTGGAAAATGCAAGTATTGCCGGAGAGGGGAAGAAAATCTATGCGATAACGCCCTGTTCACGGGATATAGTGTAGACGGCGGCTATGCAGAATATATGGTTGCATATAGGGATTTTATCTACGAAATACCCAGTGTATTCGATGACTGTCATGCCGCTCCCCTGATGTGTGGGGGAGCCATAGGATACAGAGCGCTACGCCTTACAAAGCTCCTCGAGCGGGGAGAAGGCCGACTAGGATTATATGGTTTTGGCGCATCCGCCCACCTCATAACACAGGTCGCTGTACACGAGGGACTCGAGGTCTATGTGTTCACGAGAACACCGGAGCACCAGGAACACGCGCTCGAGCTAGGCGCTAAATGGGCTGGAAGCCCCCGCGATGACCCTGGCGTAAAGATGGATGCCTCGATAGTCTTTGCACCCGCTGGATGGGTAGCAATAGAAGCGCTTAAGAGACTCGATAAAGGCGGACGCCTTGTATTAGCCGGAATATATATGACGCCCATAGAGAAGCTCGAGTACAAGCTACTATGGCTAGAGCGCGAGATCAAGAGCGTCGCCAACGTTACACGCAGAGATGTAAGAGAGTTCCTGGAAAAAGCTGCGGCCGCAGGGGTCAAGCCTACTATAAAGATATATCCATTAAAAGACGCGAACAAGGCGCTAGAAGACCTGAAATATAGTAGATTCAAGGGCTCCGCTGTTCTAAGAATACGATGACCTAACTATAGTTTTTAAATCACTACAATAACAGTATATACAAAGCTACACATCAATATTAATACATAAGACAACATGTGATAAATATAACAATATAGCCCGGATCTCCCGAGGAAACCGATATAAATGGATGCCTAAACAAATATGTCACTGATAAACGCGGCGGTCGTCTAGCCTGGACTAGGACGCCGGCCCTCCAAGCCGGAGATCCCGGGTTCAAATCCCGGCCGCCGCACCATTTTTGAAATCATCACATCACATTGTTTATCTAAAGAAGGATTTACCTGTATTTTTATAGAGCCATCCAGCAAACATTGTCTGGCTAGACACAATGTGATGAGAAGAGGGTCTCTTGATCCCGGCATTGCCGGGAGATGATGAGTGCCGGAAAAACTGATTATTCTAGTAATTAGAGCTTACCGCCTCTTTTCATTATCTCTTTCTCGGCTTCCTCTAGATCCTTATGTGTATCTATGCTTCTCCAGAATATATCCTCATATTTTACCGCCGCTATTCTTCCCTCACTAGCTAGTTCAGGGAATCCTTTTCTCTCTATATCGCCTTTCTCGGGCAGGTAATCTAGTATTTCTGGACGCATAGCATATACGCCGGCGTTAATCCAGTACTCTTTCAGCCTCGGTTTCTCCATGAAGCCGACTACTTTGTCTCCCTCAATTTTCAACACACCATAGGGGCTCGGCAACGGTATACTTGCTATAGCCGCAACATAGTTTCCTTCCTCTAGTTTATCTACCAGTCTCATAGGGTTAAGATTTGTTAATATATCTCCGTTGAGCACAAGGAACTTCTCCTCCTTCGACAATATATGTTCAGCGTTCTTGAGCGCACCCGCCGTTCCCAGAGGCTCTTCTTCGACAACATAGCTTACCTTCACACCAAGCCTTGAGCCGCTCCCAATGTATTCTATTATTTTCTCCTTCCTATAGCCTACGAGAAGCAGGAACTCGTTGAACCCATAGCTCTTCAACCACAGTATCTGCCACTCAAGAATCGGTCTTCCCGCGACCTGGACCATGGGCTTTGGAACCTCGAGGGTGTATGGCCTAAGTCTTTTACCATAACCCCCGACAAGTATTGCCACGAGCATACATCTCCACCTCCACATACTATGCATCGACTAGATAGAATACTGTAGACATCTATTCCTAAACAAACTATATGGAGCCTTGGAATTAAAAAGTTAATAAACCGCTATTATACAAGGAATATGTTGACTGGCGCCGCCGTAGCTCAGTTGGGAGAGCGCCCGAGGGAATGATGCGGCGAGGCATCTTCCCGGCGAAGCTGAAGACCGGGCGGTCCGGGGTTCGAGTCCCCGCGGCGGCACCTTAACATTAAATCAATTTAAATACAGCGATCATTGTCATTGCAGCCATAATCTTCATAAATGCATCATAAAGCCTACCCTTACAACAAATGAAGAATGGGTGTG
>JALVHX010000260.1 GCA_027028805.1 Desulfurococcales archaeon
AGCCGTAGTCGTTCTCCCCGCCGGCTTCGTCACAGGCTTCACGCTCTTCTACCCGCTAGCCCTATACGCCTACTCCAGGCTCTCGGGACGCGTCCCCGGGTTCCTGGGCCTTGTTCTCTACACCCTCTTCATAGCTTTCCTGATCATAATCTATTTCCGCGTAGTGGGCCTGGGAGGAGACCTGGAGGCCCTGGACAGGGTTATATCCGGGCTCAGCACGGTTTACCCGGTTACCTACGCCTACATAGTGCTCGAGGGAGCTGATCCCTATAGCGCGGCGGCCGCAGCCGCGTACACGGCGGCGGGGGCTGTCGCGGCGGCTCTCGCCCCCTCGAGGCTCCGCCTCACCCAGAGCCTCGGCGGCTTCTCGAGCGGCGGGAGAAGCATCGTGCTCCGTTATCCGCGTCTGGTCGCGATAGCTCTCAAGGATGTTCTCCTCCTCGTTAGAAGCAATGTCAGGTCTAAGCAGTTCTACGGCCAGCTGGCCGCGATATATACGCCCGGCCTCATACCCTTGTTCACCGGCAGCGGCATAGCATATATAGCCGCGGCGTCCCAGGTTATGAGGATGATCCTTGTCTCGCTCTACGGACTCCTCACATATGTGGCGGCCGTTATAGTTGCGCCCAACCTGTTGTTCGCCGAGGGCATGTATGGTGTGATCAACTATTTCCTCCCCCTGAGCAGGAGGGATCTCGTGTTATCCAAGACCGTTGCAGGCCTCCTGCTCGCCCAGCCGGTGTTCGCGGCGGCCGCGGCCCCCGTGCTCGTATACGTCGACCCGTTATCAGCCCTCGTCATGTACTATTCTATGGCCGCGTACTGGGTTCTCGGCTCCCTTCTCACGCTCTGGATAATAATGGATACACTGTCATCCGAGCCCGTTGCGTGGACCGAGTACAGCCTCGGCATCATAAAGAGGCTTCTCATAACGATTCTCGCGATAATACCGTTTGCGGCGCTCGGCTTCATACTGGTGATCGCGTATATAGCAAACATATATGTAGCGGCGCTCATAATGATCACCGTCCCCGCGCCCCCGCTCGCCTACACAGTATATATGGCTACGAGGGACTAGGAGCCGTGGAGCACTACTGTATATACTGTGGACGCAGAGGGAGCCCCGAGAACCCTGTCGTCAACGGGGTCTGCCTGGAGTGCAGGAGGAGGCGCGGCGAGCTTGTCACGGTTGTCCGGAGAAGGCTTGAGGCAGAGGTGTGCAGGATCTGCTACGCCGTGAAGATCGGGGGGCAATGGATAGACTCCGATGGCTTGGCCGATGCCGCGGCCCTCGTGGCTAGGCATTGGTACGGGAAGGCCGTGCGCCCCGGCCCCGGGGTTGAGCGCTTAGAGCTCCTGGGCATAGAGTACGTGACAAAGCCCTCGTGGAGAACAGTTGTCAGGTATAGGCTACGGGGAAGCTATGGGGGCAGGGTTTTCGAGGAGCACGCCGACATAGAGGTCTATCTCCGCCCATCCAAGTGTCCACGATGCATAATGTATGATAGCAGGGAGTTCGAGGCGGTTGTGCAGGTGAGGAGAATTGATCGCGGACGCGTGGAGAACGCTCTCACCAAGATATTCATGAGCGATCCACGCGCGGCAAGGGATCTCATAGACGTCGTTGAGGCTGGAGGCGGCATAGACCTCTACTTCTACAGCCACGGAGCGGCGAGGAGGACGGCCCGGGGCCTCGTGAAGAAGATAAGGGGCCTGGTTATGCGGGAGACCTATGAGGAGGCCGGGATGAGGAGCGGGAGGCAGAGGGCGAGGCTATACATAGTCGTGAAGCCTAGATAATCCCACCGCTCCAACGCGCGGTAATAATATGCGTGGTGGGAGAAAAAATAAAGCATGATTAAAATAAACGAGAATACGGTGGGGCCTGCGGGGCCGGGCAACAGCTCCGCGGCCGCCGCATAATTGTCATCAAAAACATACGGGTGCGGCCCGGGATGGAGTCCAAGGACATGGTGTTTATCAGGGAGCTCGTAAGGGACGGCAGGATATCTCTGAGAGATCTCGCCGAGAAGACGGGGCTCTCCTATACAAGTGTTAGGGAGAGGCTGTATAGGCTACGGGAGCGGGGGCTCATATCGTTTAAACCCATGGTTTCGCCGAGGCTCTACGGTAGAGTTGCCGCGGTCGTTGAGGCACGCGGCGAGAACCTTTCATCACTGGCGGAGGACATGAGCCTCTGCAACCGCGTATTATTCGTGATGACGAGCAGGGATGGGAGGGGAGAGAAAATAGTGGCGGCCCTAGTCGCCTCGTCGACCGCAGAGATCATAGTCACCCTCGAGCACTTCTTCAGGAAAAGAGGGATACAGGAGTACAGCATAAGCTACGGCAGAATACCCGGAAACCTCTACATACCCCTAAAATGCTCAACCCC
>JALVHX010000261.1 GCA_027028805.1 Desulfurococcales archaeon
GTTCACGATAACGGTAAGCGTGGACGACGCCCACCCCGACACGCTCACAGTACACGCCCACGCCCCCACAGGAGCCTTCGCCGAGAAAACCATTGAGCTCGAGGAGCCTGGAACAATCAGCGTGACACTCAACCTATCCGAGCTACCCCCGGGCCCTGTGACAGTCATGGTTATAGCCAACGACACCGTGGGCAACGAGAAGAGGATCGTCGCCCACTACACGCTGGTCGAGAACCCGGTTCCCGTGATAACCCCGCCCTTCGAGAACGGCACGGTTCTGAGCGGCAACGTCACCATATACCTCGCGGCCACCTGCGACCTGGAGTTCAGCATAACCCTGTACCTGGACGGGCAGTCGGCGGGCACGTTCACCGATATAACCGGGAGCATCAACGCCTCGGTGACAATAGACACGACGCTCTACGAGGACGGCCCCCTCAACATAACCATAGTAGCGGTCAGCGAGTACGGTGTCAGCGTTGAAACAGTCTTCGTATACATAGACAACCACCCGCCCATGATATCCACGCCCTATCCCAGAGGAGAAGCCGTGTGGCTGGGCAGGGGAGAAGCCGAGGCCGTCGGAGACAACATGTACAGGGTAACGATCCCGGTGAACGTGTCCGACACCACCCTGAGCCGCGTCGAGGCCTATGTGGACGGCGAGCTCGTTGCCAACGCCTCGAGCCTAGACAATCTAACAATAACGATACAGGGAGGCGTAGAACACAACATCACGATCAAGGCCTATGACCGCGCAGGATTCACTACAACATACTCGTTCACAATAGGGATCGACACCGAGCCGCCGACGATAAGCTTCTTCAAGGCAAACGTTTCAGGCAACAACGTCACATTCACATGGAGCATAAGCGACGACGCCAGCGGAGTGGCCTCGGCCAAACTGTACATAGACGGGTCAAGCTACGACGTAACCGGCTCAACGAGCTACACTATCAGCCTCAGCCCCGGAACCTATCACGCAAGGCTAGTTGTAAGGGATAAGGCGGGCAACACCGCCGAGGAGAACACGACGTTCACCATAACTGCTGAGGCCGGAGGCGGGGCTGGAGGAGCCGGTGGAGCAGGCGGAGGAAACGCGACCACGGAGACCGGTGGAGCCGGGGGAGGAGGCGGAGCCGGTAACACCGCGTTGATAGCGGGGGCGGCGGCCGCCATAGTATTGATAGCCGTTGCCGGCTACTTCCTGTTCGCGAGGAAAACCTAGGAGCTGATCCGTGGAGCGGTTTTAAGCCCAACGCATTTTTTAGCACCCACCCCTATCCTCCTGGCCTCGTAGACATCCACCGCTACATGTATCTCGACGCCGCTACACACGAGCCTTGCCAGGGCATAGCTCCTCCTATACAATAATCCCTCGACGACACAGCAGTCGCCCGGCAGGAGGCGGAGGGCGGAGGGCGGTATAAAAGCCTCGCCGACCAATGGGGCGCCGGAGTAGCCCCTGCTCCAGGGATAAAGCACATCCCCGCCCCCGGGATCCCTGTGAACCGGGACGATGTTGTGGTTGAAGAATACCGCGGTCTCGCGGCGGCGCGGCCTCTCATAGACGCTGAGGGGATCACCCTCCTCGAGCACGCGGCCGTTGTAGAGGACGACCATGTGATCAGCTATCTCGAGGGCCTCGTCGACGTCATGGGTTACATGTATAATGGTCACACCCAGCTCGTCCCTAAGCCTCGCCACGAGGCGCCGGAGCCTCTCCCTGAGATAGAGGTCTAGGTTGCTGAAAGGCTCATCCATCAAGAGGACACGGGGCCTCGTCACAAGCGCCCTGGCTATAGCAACCCTCTGTTGCTCGCCCCCGCTGAGGCCCCGGGGCATGCGGTGCAGGAGACGCGTTATACCCGTCACCTCGGCCGCCCACCTAACCCTCTCCTCGACGACACCCCGGGGCACGCGGCGCACGATGAGCGGGAGCGCTATGTTGTCGTAGACGCTCATATGGGGGTATACGACGGGTTGCTGGAAAACCATGGCAACCCCCCTTCTCCACGGCGGCTCCCGTGTATAGTCCACGCCGTCCACGAATACTCTCCCCGAATGCTCCACGAGCCCGGCTATTACGCGGAGAAGAGTGGTTTTCCCGCTACCGCTAGGCCCCAGCACAACGGTTATCTCTCCCGGAGGAGCCCTCATTGATACATCCCTAAGTATCACAGCCCCATCAATCTCAACCGATACGCCGCGTAGCTCCACAACAGGCCCCTTCACAGCCAACGCTCACTCCTCCTAGCCGCCGCGTAGAGCAGGATCGATGATGCAAGCATTAGGAGCGTGGCCGCCGCATAGCTCGCCTGTAGATACCCCGCGGTACCCGCCGCCCTGTAGGCGTAGAGCCTGAGCTTGTAGACAAGTATGCTTAGAGTGGCCG
>JALVHX010000262.1 GCA_027028805.1 Desulfurococcales archaeon
AAGGGTTTTTCAATAATATATTCGTTGCCTGCTCTGATCACGCGGCGCTTCTTGACATACACCATGAAGTCGTCTAGCCTGTATAGTGGGAGTATTAGGCCAGGGGTCCAGTAGTGCATAGGCACAGTTATCCATGGATCAAGCCTCTCTATGGTTTCCCAGGCCTCAGAGGGCTCTATAGTGTAGACGCCTCCCACGGGCAGCATCAGCACATCCATGTTCCTAAGCTTCTCCGCCGCATCCCCCTCCGGCACGACGCCTACGTCTCCTAGATGGGCAACACGTAGATCACCGGCCTCGACTATATAGGCTGTGACCCAGCCCCTCCGCCTCCCATTCTCCCTGTCGTGTGGAAGCCTTATGCCATGAATCCTTACCTCGTCCACCTCGATATATCCGTCCAGCTCCATCACTATCCTCGTATCCTCCCGCGACACGATCCTGGCGGCGTTGTGGTCGAAGTGATCGTGTGTGATGAGAACCAGGTCGGCCTTAACACTGGGCGCGGGGAGCCCTATGCTCACGCCGTCGTGGGGATCGAATACGATCGTGTACCCCGAGCCTAGCCTGAGCTCGAAGCAGCTGTGCCCGTGGTAGCGCAGCATTGCCGGCATCTCGGAGCCCTTCACCCCCGCGGAGTAACCATGGTGTCCTCAAGCACTATATAGGGGGCGTCCAGGAACATTTTTACAAGCCTCTCCCGGCTCATCTCGAGCCGTCTCTCCGCGAGCTGCTCATAAAGAACACCGCTCACCATGACAGGCTTAATGGGCCTCAGCTCGCCGCGCCGCACGAGCCAGGCGGGGGCCGCGACACAGCTGTATTCTCCTGTCTCAGGGCTGCTGCTGTGGGCTCCCTGTAGCCTGTATACCAGTATGGCCTCGTCAAGCCCGGACAATATGTCTTCGAGCCCCTTATCGCCTCCCTGTATAACTATATTGGTCGGTGATACAACGGGGGCCTGGCCGGGCCCCGGGCGATGAGCGTTGCCCGTGGTCTCCATGCCGAGCCTGGAGGCCCAGTAGTGGTTTAGGAGAGGCGTCTTGAACACGCCGTTTTCCACGAGCACTGTTCTCCGCGACGCGGCTCCCTCGTCGTCGAATATCCTTGTAGCGAAGCCTCCCCTGAGGAGGCCGTCGTCGATTATCGTTAGGTTATCCGCCAAAACCCTCTCCCCTATCCTCCCCGAGTAGGGGCTCCTGCCGCGTGCAACGCTCTCGCCGTTAAGGGCTTGGAGAAGCGTGTAGGGGAGGAGATCCAGGAGCGCCAGGGGGTGAAGTATAACAGGTATCCTCTTCTTCTCCTCAAGCCTTATGGGCTTCAGCATAGACTCAGCCGTGGATGCGAGCTGCTCCGCCAGCCCATGTGATTCGGGGAGAACTGTGCGGGAGAACACGGAGTCGTATACCGCGGGGCTGGTGTAGCCCTCAGCCCTAGCAATTGCCATGCCCCATACATAGGAGTGTGTCAGCAACTGTGTGTTTGCCACACCGTTAGTGTTCACTATCGAGACCCTGAGGATAGAGGCGCCCGCCCCACCCCTCACCAGCACAACATCTCCTTTCTCACGGAAAACACTTATCATATCCTCTAGGCGGCGCACAAGATGCTCTTCCCGCGCCGCCGCCAGCTCGGCGCTATAGATGTTTTCCGGCACAACGTAGCGCTCGGGGCGGGGTAGGCCGGGCCACGCCTCGTCGCGCCGGGAAGCCTTTGCGGCGCCCACGGCTTTCTCGACGGCCTCGCCGAGTACGCGGGGCCCGGGGCTCACCGTGTAGGATAACCCGACCCGTTTATCCACGACAACCCTGAGCACGAGGCCATAGTCTACGCCGCCGCTTACCCCGACAACCCTGTTGTTCTCAGCCCTCGCCTCTAATCGTTTCCTCCTAAACACATAGGCCTCGGCCTCGTCAACTCCCCTGGCGACGGCTCTCCTGACAGCTAGGAGGGCTAGGTCGAACGTGTTTATCTCACCACGCGTCAAGCCCGCCCACCCACGGTTATCTCGTCCACCCGTATATGGGGGCCTCCATCGGATACAAAGGCTATCTGTCCCTTCCCGCATCTACCATAGAATATCGCTAGGTCGTCGGCGACGCCTGAGACGTGGAGCAGCGTCTTAAGCGTGTCGCCGCTTATGCTCATGTTCCTCACAGGCCCGCCGATCTCACCGTTCACGATCTCGTAGGCCTCCTGGACGCCGACCTGGAACGTTCCATCCAGGTTGGCCTGGCCTCCGCGGAAGCTTACTATATAGTAGCCGTACTCTATGCCCTCGAAGAGCTCGTCCCTGGACATGTCTCCGGGAGCCATATAGGTTGTCCTCATCCTCACAAGTGGGGGAGCATAATAGTCCTCCGCCCTGGCGTTGCCCGTGGGCTTGGCGTTTAGG
>JALVHX010000263.1 GCA_027028805.1 Desulfurococcales archaeon
GACAACCCGGCGTTGACGCAGATACTTATCACGGAGCTGGGCGATATATTGATGAGGCTTGATGAGTCGCTTAAGAAGCTCATCGACCAGGCTGATAGAGATGATATCGGCAACATTGTAATAGAGGTTGTGAAGAAGCTCAGGATAAGCGACAAGGTCGAGGTAGAGAAGAAGGACAGCATCTACCACGTCTAC
The DNA here is from genome assembly GCA_027028805.1 of Desulfurococcales archaeon. GTDB lineage: Archaea > Thermoproteota > Thermoprotei_A > Sulfolobales > Desulfurococcaceae > JALVHX01. The sequence goes on from JALVHX010000263.1 coordinate 196, forward strand.
ATCCACAACTCCATATTCGAGCCGTTCGCGCACTTCATGAAGGAGAAGGGTATACGTACAACATTGTCGCCCGAGGCAATACTTGTCGCGGCTGTAATAAGGTCTATACTGAGACACAAGGATCCCAAAGCCCGTGTATCTACGCGCATGCTTCAGTGGGAGCCCGGGAAGCCGCTCCACATCGAGGTCAAGATCATAGGCTCGCTATGACGTCTCCGCGGAACCTAGCGCGCCCCGGGATTCTCCGCCGCAGTATCTGCCGCATACGGGGCACCGGGGGTTTCGTTCTACACGTATTTTTTCGAACACCATTCTCCGAGCATCTATTGTTAGGAGGCCCTCCAGGGTCTCTAGGCCCAGCAACAGCTTCATTGTCTCAACAGCCTGTATGGATGCGACGAGGCCCACGACGGGTGAGACGACGGGTATCGTCTCCCCCCTGCTCTTGGAGGGGAATATGCAGGCTAGGCAGGGTGTCTCACAGGGCTTGACAACCATCACCTGGCCATAGTAGCCGTTCACTCCCCCGTGCACTAGTGGTTTACGGTGCTTCACCGCCGCCTCGTTCACGATCTGCCGTGTCTCCCAGTTGTCGAGGGCGTCCACGACCACGTCGGCCTCCGCGGCGAGCCTATCCATGAGCCCCGGGGTTATCTTCTCGGGATAAGCCACCGCCTCGACGCCCGGGTTCAGCCTCCTCACCCTCTCGGCGGCGACAACCGCCTTAAGCCTCCCTATATCATCAACCGTGTAGAGCAACTGTCTATTCAGGTTGCTCAGCTCCACCCTCCCCTCATCAATTATCAGTAAACGGCCCACGCCGAGGCCCGCGAGGTGGTAGATGATGTTGGAGCCGAGGCCGCCGGCCCCTGCTACGAGAACCGTGGAGGAGGAGATCCTCTCCTGCCCCTCCCTGCCGAACAACCTTATCTGCCTATCATACCGCTCAAGAAAATCCTCTCCACCAGCAGACACTCTCCCCGCACCCCCTGTTAATATAGCGTCGAGGCCCCAGATATTTACATATAGACAAGGGCCTCCACCACTATCCCTGCAGAGGAAGCCGCTTCCAGGGGGAGGCGTGGATCCTCGTTGGTGAAGCACAGGGACTATATAGTCCGGTGGGGCTTGCTCGGCGCCTTGATCGGCGCGGCCGCCGGCTCCTCCGCCCTAGCCTTCCACGAGCTGGTATCGCTTCTCCAGGGGCTCGTGGAGGCCGCGGGGATAAAGGGCTCACCGATCCACGCCGGCCTCATAGCCCTCGCGGCGCTCTTCTCGGGCCTCGTGGCGTGGAGGATCTCTCCGGGGGCCGCGGGGCCCGGGGTGGACCGCGTGGTAGAAGCCTACCATGAGGAGGCCGGCGGCATAGCCGGGGCCGAGACGGTGGCGAGAACAGCCGCCTCCTCGATACTAGTAGGGGTCGGCGCGAGCGCCGGCTCCGTTGGCCCCGCCGCACACATAGGGGCTGGTGTCGCCAGCCGGATATCATCTCTCCTAGGCCTTGATAGGTATGAGAGGGCTGTCGCCTCGATGGCGGGGCTCGCCGCGGGGGCCGCCGCAATACTCCACACACCCCTAGCCGCCGCCCTCTTCGCCGCCGAGGCCCCCTATCGCCGGGACTTCGACCACACCGTGCTCTACCCAGGCCTCGTGGCGGCTCTCACCGCCTACCTCGTCGACGGGTTCTTCACGGGATACAGGCCCCCGATAACGATCCCGGAGCCGGCGAGCCCGCCCTCCGCCATAATCCTCGCCCTCCTAGCCGGCCTCCTCGCGGGAGCCCTCGCCCGCCTCTTCACCGAGACGTATCTCTTGGCCGAGAAGCTCTACGGCCGCATCGCCCAGCCACCTCTCAGGGTTCTACTGGGAGGAGCCCTCGGAGGCCTACTGGTAGCCGCATCCCCCCTCCTAGCCGGCCCCGGGTTCAGGGAGGCCGTGTCGGCGGCCGCATCGCCCACAGCCATAGGGGCCGCGGCCCTCCTATACGCAGTAGCTAAGCTCGCGGCCACGGCGAGCACCGTGGGCTGTGGGGGAAGCGGCGGCCTGTTCTCGCCCAGCCTCTTCACGGGAGCCTATATCGGCGCCTGGACCGCGTGGCTCCTCAGCCTCCTCGGAATAGGAGGCCCCGATTCATACGCGGTGGTGGCCGCCGCCGCGATGGCCGGGTACA
>JALVHX010000264.1 GCA_027028805.1 Desulfurococcales archaeon
GCTGTGGATCACGGGCACGATAAATGGCCTGGGCATGGGCGGTGATGAACAATTCATAGTCAACGCGTCGGAGACGCGGAGCGGGCTAAGCTATGTATATAGGACGCTGGGAACCCGGGGGGATGATGAAGGCGTATGGATAAGCGCCGCGGATCCAGGCGGGGTCGTGGTGGCCGGCGACACCAACGGTGTCCCCGTGTCAGGGGGCTATGAGGCTTATTCAACGTATATAAACGAGAGTAGCCTCAGCGGAATAGTGTTCCCGCCGATCAACAAGACCCTTATGGTGCAGAACGTTACGTATGCCGTGGAACAGGTATCGACTCTCAGCCACGAGGACGAACCCGTCCCTATATCCATTACCCAGCTAGGCGTCAGCTACGAGGCGATCTCCCCGGGATGGGATCTAGAGCCGATCCCGGAGACATGGATGATACTGATCCTGCCCACGGCCGCCACCGCCGCGGCCCTATATATCTGGAAGCACTGGAGAAGAGGCCCGGGCTGAGAGAGGGGGTTATGTGGCGCGGCTACGGGTAGCAGTGTCCGGGCTGTCGAAGAGACTGGTTGCCGCGGCCTATGTCGCCGCGGCCGTTTTATCTATACATGCTTTTTTCCACGACGCGCTCACGGGATACACTGCTGTTCTACATGTCGAGTACTATTACTATATACTGGTTCTCGCGGCCGTGATTGTAGCCGTAGGTGTACACGTCTCCCATAGAACGCCTCCTAGGCCGGACGTGTTCTCACTGCTTCTCTCCGCACAGCTGGGCGCCGCCGCGCTCATAATGCTCCTAGTAGGCCGCCGAATCGGCCCCGAGCAACTAGTATACGCCGGTCTGATCACATGGCTATGGGCGTGGGCCGCCGGGTTCCTCGGGGTCGAGTTGATGCGAAGAAACATCTATACTGTGGCCGCAAGCTATCTCGCCGTTCCACCGTCCCAGAGGCTCCTACACGGTATAGGCATGTATATGGCGCGGGCATCAGCCGAAGCCGCCGCCTATCTAACCGGTGCACGGGTCGCCGAGATCGGGGGCTTAACGTATCTAAGGATCACGGGTCCCGGAGGCGGCGCCGTAAGCTATGTTGTCACACATGGGTGTAGCGGAATACTCAGTGTTTTATCAGGGATACCTTTCATTGTCGCCGCCTACTATATTATACTCTACAGCAGTAGACGCAGCCCCCTAGACAAGGCGGCCGGTCTCGCCGCGCTAGGCGCGAGCCTCCCCGCCCTCCTGTTCGCGGGCAACACGCTCCGCATAGCCATTGTTTTATCGGCCACGCGCTTCCTTGGAAAAGAATACGCCTTGTCATTGTTCCACAGCGCCCCAAGCCTAGTGTCAGCCTCCCTAGTCCAGGTTATCCTGATCATAATGATTGCGAGACACTATGGCGCACCGGCCGCGGACGATGGTAGGGGGCTGTGGAGGATAAATATGCGTGGCGCATCTTTCATGGGGGCGGCGGCGCTTCTCCTAATAGCTCTAGCCGCCTACCAGCCGGTAAGCGCTCACAGCAGGCCGCGCGGCGTCCTCCTCGATCCCCTTGAGCCAGGGCTGTTCGTTGAGCGTCTCGTGTCCCGGGCCGGCCTCGTTGAGGGTGTTTTCGAGAGAAGGGGGTGGGGTGGTTCACCGATAGTCTACGAGGCCTTGGCAGCGGCCGGTAGGGGGTTCCTCCGCGTGATAGTCGAGGTTTCGCCTTCAAAGCTCTTGTTTCATGAGTGGCCTGTCTGCCTCGTATCCCAGGGCTACCGTGTTGTCTCCTCGAGGACGTATAGCGTGGGGAACAGTATAGTTGTCCACGAGGTATTGTATCGGGGGCGGGGCGTCGAGGGGGTTCTCTATTATTTCCATATAAGGCTCCGGGGAGTGGATGGCTCGTCATACTATGTAAAAGTCTCGGTGATAGGGGGTGGAGGCGCGGACTCGGGGGAGGCGGCTAGGCGGATGGCCGCATGGCTGGGCGCGCAGGCCGGCGGGAATGATGAGGGTGGAGGCGTGGGGGGAGCAGGCGCCCTTAGCCTCGCCATATTGGCGGCGACGGCCGCTTATCTCCCCCTGATATATTGGCGGGGAAGGTTTCCCCGCGCAGGCGCCGGTGATTGTGGACGGTAATCTTATTATTAGACACAGGGTATACGCATAGAGCAACTATACAGGTATATATGAGGCTGTTGGGGTGGAGTGTATGAGCCTGCGTGTATGCAGAAACGTTATCGACTGTATAGGCAACACGCCGGTTATCAGGCTGAACAGGGTTATCCCCGAGGATGTTAAGGCGGAGATATGGGCTAAGATGGAGTTCCTTAACCCCACGGGCAGCGTTAAGGACAGGATGGCGTACTATATGATCAAGGCCGCCGAGGAGAGGGGCGAGCTCAAGCCTGGCATGACGATCGTTGTACCCACCACCGGCAACACGGGCATAGCCTTCGCCGCCCTCGGCACCTATCTAGGCTACAAGGTGTTGATCGTCATACCCGAGGAGATGAGCGAGGAGCGGTTCCTGCTGATGAGGCTGTTCGGCGCAGAGTTCCTGTTCACGCCGGGAGGCGAGGCCGATGCCGGCATAGCCCTCGAGACAGCTAAGAAGCTTGTCCGCGAGAACCCTGACAAATACTATCTGTTCGACCAGTGGGCCGACGAGGCTAACGTGCAGGCCCACTATGAGACAACGGGCAAGGAGATACTTGACCAGCTGGGATGCGTAGACGCCTTCGTGGCCCACGAGGGAACCGGCGGAACACTGATGGGTGTCGCCAAGAGGCTTAAGGAGGAGTGCCCCAAGGTCCTCATAGTGGGCGCAGAGCCCGCCGAGTGCCCTGTAGCGGCTGAGTGGTTCCGCACAGGAAAACTCGGGCCATGGGGCAGACACGAGATAGAGGGCGTGGGCGACGGCTTCGTGCCGGAGATTATTAAAAGATACAAGCATCTCCTCGACGACTGGGTAACCGTGAGCAGCGACGAGGCTATACAGATGGCCCGCGAGATAGCGAAGAAGGAGGCCCTGCCGGTGGGTATAAGCGGCGGCGCCAACGTTGTGGCCGCGATAAAGGTTGCCAGGAAACACGGCCTCGGCGAAGGCAAGAAGATCGTCACAGTATTCCCCGACTATGCCGCGAGATACTTCAGCACAAGACTGTTCAGAAAACAGAGGAAGATCGTTAACAGGCAGGAGCTCCTCAAAGAGCTAGCCTAGACTAGGGGTTTCCCCATAATCAACTTGTTTTTCCTCTCTCCTCTCTCCCTCATACAATACAACAACTAGAATAGTGGAGGCGCTTCTACAAATCCCCCGGAAGCGGCGATACCATGGCCGGGGAACAGTGGTTTACCCAGTAACGCCAATTAACCAGAGACCGGGATCAGGTTTTCCGGGCCGTTGAGGGCTCCCTGGCGGAGAATAGGGGGCTTGAGGCTATGCGGTGCTAGGAGGGAGGTGTCGCGGATGCCTTTCGTGAAGTATCTCAAGTGTAGCAGGTGCGGCCGCATCTATAGGCTCGAGGAGAAGCCGGTGATGTGTAAGACCGGGGATCTAGGGAGGCTGGATATAGTATACGACTATGAGGCTATAAAGGAGGTGTTTGATCCCGGCAAGCTCTCTGGGAGAGAGACTACTATGTGGAGATACTATGAGCTCCTCCCCGTGAGCGATAGGAAGTATATTGTCAGCCTCGGGGAGGGGTGGACGCCTCTGATAAAAGCGAAGAGGCTTGCCGAGAAGCTGGGGCTACGAAACCTGTACCTGAAGGACGAGACCAGGAACCCCACCGGGAGCTTCAAGGATCGATGCATGAGCGTCTCCGTATCGATGGCTCTCGAGTTCGGGTATAAGAGGCTCGTGACCGCTAGTAGCGGCAACGCCGCCGCCGCTCTCGCCGCCTACGGGGCTAGGGCGGGGCTCGAGGTCTACGCGTTTGTCCCGGACTTCGCGGGCTACGGCAAGATCGCTCAGCTCCTGTTCTATGGCGCAAAGGTCTTCAGGGTGAAATGGAGCGAGGCAGAGGATCCCACCGTCAAGATGATGAGGCTTGTCGTGGAGAAATACGGGTTCTATCCCTCACCAAGCTTCGGTCCATTCAACCCCTACCAGATAGAGGGGCCCAAGACCATAGCCTTCGAGATAACCGAGCAACTGGGCTGGAGAGTGCCCGACCAGGTCTTCGTGCCCACGGGAGCGGCTAGCCTGTTGACAGGCGTATACAACGGGTTCAGGGACTTCAATATACTGGGATACATCGACAGGTATCCCCGCCTAGTAGCGGTTCAGCCAACAGGCAACATGCCGTTTGTGAGGGCGTGGCTCGAGAAACAGGATCCCGATAAAATCAGGCCCTGGGAGAAGCCGCCGGAAACCATTGCGACAGGCCTCGAGGACACGTATCCATGGGACGGCGACGCGGGGCTGAGAGCACTATATACCACGAACGGCTACGGTGTAGCGGTCACGGACGACGAGATACTGGAGGCTATGCGGCTACTGGCGTCTCTGGAGGGGATATTCGCGGAGCCCTCGGGCGCGGCCGGCCTAGCAGGCCTGATGAGGGCCCTCCGCGAGGGCAGCGTCGACCGCGATGAGACTGTTGTTGTGCTTGTAACAGGCCACGGGCTGAAAGACCCCGATATCGTGAAGAAGACCGCTGGCGACGCACCGGTTATAGAGCCGAGCCTAGAGGATTTAAGGAAAGCTATGAGGGAAAAATACGGCGTCGAGCTATGAGGATGTTTCCGACGCCTTGTTTATAGGCAGAGTATGTTTTTCACTATGCTCATCCTCATATAGAGCCCGTTCCTAGCCTGCTCAAAGTATATTGCCTGGGGGAACTCGTCAACGCTTGGGTCGAGCTCCCATGTCCTGGGTAGTGGATGCATTATTAATGGTATATGGCGGTGGCGGCGTAGAAGAGCCGCGTCCACCCTGTATATGCCCTTGAGCCTCTCATATATGCTGGGGTCGGGTAGCCGTTCCTTCTGGAGCCTTGTGACATAGAGTATGTCGAGCTCCTCTATCACGTCCTCGAGGCTCTCTGTCTCAATGATCTCTGCTTTCCCGGCGACCTTTTCACGTATCTCCGGCCTCACGCTGAGCTCGGGGGGAGCTATATAATATATAGTGTTGCCTGGGAACTTCGCCAGGAGATAGCTCAAGCTACTCGGCGTTCTCCCGTATCGGAGATCACCCATTATGCCGACCCTGAGATCACTCAGCCTCCCCAGCCTCCTCCATATAGTATATGCGTCGAGGAGGGCCTGTGTTGGATGCTCGTTCCACCCATCACCAGCATTGATTATGGGCGCCTCTATCTCATCCTTGATCTCCATGGGGAACCCCGGCTTGCTCTGGCGAAGCACGATGATGTCAGGCCCATACCCATCTATTATCCTGAGCGTATCCCTATCTGTCTCGCCCTTCAAAAGACTCGACCTGGAGGCATCGAAGTCCACTACGTCGCCTCCCAGCCTCTTCATAGCGAAGGTGAAGCTGAGCTTTGTCCTAGTACTGGGCTCGAGGAAAACGGTGGCCATTATCCTGCCGCGTGCGAGGCTGAGGGAGCCGTATACCCTGAGCGCCCTCCTAAGCTCCTCGGCATCCTCTATTAAACCCATAATGTCTCTAGTGGACAGGGGTATGATGGAGACTAGGTCTGAGCCGCATAGAGCCAATACGGGGCCACCTCTACGGGAACATATTTGTTCCCCGGGGGGAAGCGGGGTTAAAAAGAATCGGGCTGGGACACGGCTTTTACTGAGCAGTCTCTTCATCATCCATGTTTTTCTCTCTAGCCGCCCTATGTATAGCCCTGACTATGTTTACGTATCCCGTGCAACGGCACAGGTTTCCTCTAAGCATTTCCCTTATATCGTCTATAGATGGGTTCCTGTACGTGTCCAGTATCCATTTAGCCGTCGTTATGAAGCCGGGAGTGCAGAAGCCGCACTGTATGCCGGCCTCCTCTATAAGGGCGCGGCGTATCCTCTCAGTTGTCTCGTCGCTGAGTCCCTCTATCGTATCCACTCGTCTACCGTTGACGTCTACCGCTAACGTGAGGCATGAGAGGACGGGTTCTCCGTCGAGGAGCACTGTGCAGGCTCCGCATTCTCCGACGCCGCATGCATACTTGGGTCCTGTGAGGCCGAACCTGTCTCTGAGAAGGTTTAGGAGCAAAGTGTTTGGCTCAACATCTGCTTCGACCGGCTCTCCGTTTAGAATAAACTTTATCTTAACCAATCCATCCCGCCCTCCTGAGGCTTGTTAGGAGAGAGTCTCTCACAACCACGGGGGCCACGCTTCTCCTATACTCTGCCGTGGATCTCACATCCGTTATCGGGTCTATGTCATCTACAACCCTGCGGGACGCTTTCTCCACGAGCTCTCTCGACGGCTCATGCCCTATAAGCTCCTCCTCTACGCTACGCGCTCTCACAGGCGTCGGGGCAACGGCGCCTAGCGCGACCGCCGCCTCCTCTATGACCCCGTCTCTCAGGGTCACCCTCGTGGCCACGTTTATCTTTGCTAGATCCATCATGGTTCTCGCGATCTTTATGAAGGAGGATCCTGTGCGGGGCGGCGGCTTCCATACGAGTATCCATGTAAGTATATCTCGGGGCTCCAGCACTGTTTTCTTGGGTCCTTTGAAGAACTCGTTTATATCAAATTTTTTCTCGCCGTCAACGTTTACTGCATAGATTATTGTCTTGTACACCATCAGCGGCGGCGCCGTGTCGGCGGCCGGGCTGGCGTTGCAGAGGTTTCCCCCTATAGTAGCCATGTTCCTTACCTGTACACTGGCCATGCTCCTCGCCGCCTCGTGGAGGGCGGGGAAATACTTCTTGATCAACGGGCTCCTCTCTATCTCTGAGAGCCTTGTAAGAGCCCCTATTGCTATGTAGCCGCCCTTCTCCTCTATGCCGCGGAGCCCGGGGATCCGCTTTATATTTACTATGTGGCG
>JALVHX010000265.1 GCA_027028805.1 Desulfurococcales archaeon
CGGGCTGATCACGGGGCGTGTAGGATAACATAAAATCTTTGTCGAAGTTTAAACTTTACTATTTCCGATGGGAAAGAAGGGTTCAATCATCCCCCAGTGGCAGGGGGATACACGTATTCAGCCCCCGTCTCCGCCCCTTCCCCTGCCTCTCCCCGTTATCCTCGAGGAGCCCGGTATCCTCTCCTCTATCTCTTTCACTGATACGCCTGGCTCTTCCCCGAGGATCTTGTGGAGGATGGCATGTATACGTCTCGCGGCCTCGCCCGCGCCCGTGTCCCCCGGCTCTATGCATACATAGGCCCTCGCCCTCTTCTCCAGGAGCTCCCGTGGCCCCGTGATCACCCGCATATATGTGCCGTATAGCTCGTCGCGAACCTCCTCTACACCGATGCATATCGAGAGCCGCACGTGGCGTATATAGTTTCTACGCCCATAAACCATGAACGCGCCCTTAGAGAGGTATTCCCCGCTAGGAGCGCTCTTTGAAACCTGGCTCCCCGGCACCCAGTAGACATCCACCTCCCCCAGACCCTCCCTCCAGGCCCGCGAGTAGGCGGCGGCCAGCGCCGCGGCCTCCCGCAGGCTCCTCTCCCCCGGCATCCTGCCCCGGGTCTTTATGACCACTGCGGGGGCACCGTGTATGTCGGCGTGCATGAACACGTCCTTCTCGTCTAGAAGCCTTCTAACAATAACCTCGTTCTGGCCCGCGTCCCTGCCTCCGATGACGAGGAAGCCCTCGCTGGTTATCATCCAGTGGTATCTCTCATACCAGCTCCTCGGCTTAACCATTCTCCTCGCCCTCGCTCTCTCCTCGGCCTCCCTGGACGCGATCTCCTCTATCCTCATCCTCAGCTCCCCCAGCTTCTCCTCGGCCCGCTTTATCTTCCGCTCAAGCACGCCCTTCTCCTTGATCAAAGCCCCTATGTTCTCCCACGCCCCCCTCCTTATATCGAGGAACACGTCGACACCACCTATGCTGGCGGCGACGAGGCCCCTCGACTTGTCGTAGCCTTCCACGCCCCTGCACCGCGTCACCGCCTCCCATCCATGCCTCTCCCTCATCTCGCGGACGCATCGGAGGATCTCCTCTACAAGAGAATAGTTGTTGCTAAGGATCTCTATGAGCCTGGAGAGCTCCTCTACGCGCCTCTTGTTCTCCTCCACCACCCTCTCCTGCTCCCTTATAGATGCGAGAAGCCTCTCTCTCAGAGCCCGGAGCCTCTCCGAGGCCCTCTCCTCAGCCTCACGCCTCTCCAGCCACGTGTAATAGATCGCCACGGCCTCGTTGAAGCTGTCAAGCCTCCTCGCGTCAAGGCCATGTATCTCCCGGTAGAGCACGGGCTTATACGGTGTATACGCTATGTACTCGTCTCCCCGGGACACAAGGTATCCCGCGCCGGCCCCCGCCTCCTCCAGGAGGAGCCTGAGCGCCTCCCTCAGGGACTCGATCTCTCCCGGCCCCACAGTCTCTGGGCTGGCGGTCTTGACATCGTATAGCCCCGTCCTGGCAAGGATCTCCTCAGCGACCTCGCCGGGGAGACCCCATCCCTTCACCAGGCCCCTCACCAGGTCCCTGCCGGCCCGGAGCCTCTCAGCCAGCTTCCCGGCATCCTCCTCGATCGGGTTCCTGCTCCCCGGGGGAGGAGCATATTTTATCCTCGGCCTAATAGCCCTGTCACGCATCTCCTCGAACCTGTCCGCGTAGAGTATCGTCATATCCTTGTCCGCTACGACGAGGAATCCCCTGGGAAGGAGCTCCGCCACGAGGTGATAGGTCTCGCCGCCCCTAGTGATCTTTATCACGAGGATCCTCTCTAGCCCCATCTGCTCATAGCCCGTTAACAGGCCCCCACGGATCCTGCTCCTCATGAAGCGCGCAAGCCTGTCGACATCCTTCTCGTAGGGCTCGACGCTGGAGAAGTACACGTAGCCTCCGGGCCTTATGCGTAGATACATCTTGCCACGCGACGTATGGGCCTTGAGTATCCATGAGCCCCCGCCGCTATATATATTCGACACCCTTGCCCCCGCCGCAAAGCCCCCGGCCTCCCGCACCCAGGCGTACAGGTCTATGGCGTTCATCCTCGTCTTGCGCCTAGCCAATACCCAGCCACCCCGTTGCAGCGTAGAGCCCCATGGAGCTGTTCTGGCGCGGTAAGGGATAATATGGCTTGAGCATCCTAATAGTTCCCGTGTAGGTGCTTCCCGCGGCTCCCGGGGGCAATAGTGTTTATCGGCATCGTGGAGGGCTGTGTCGCGTTGTCTCTGCTGGGATCCGGGGATATCGGTGTTGAGGACGCTATTGTTAAGGCCAGGTTTCTGCTCGGCGTCGTAT
>JALVHX010000266.1 GCA_027028805.1 Desulfurococcales archaeon
ATATGAGCAATGTCGTGTTAATCTTCCTGGCTGGTAGCGGCTTGGAGCTTGTTGTCAGGAATAGTGGGCTGGACGAGAGGGTTGCCGGTGTGCTGACCAGGATATCCTGCAACCCCTACCTGCTCCTCGCGGGCGCCACTTTCCTGGCCAGCTTCCTGAGCATGTGGATGAGCAACACCGCCGCCACCTTCGTGATGCTCCCCCTCGTCATGGCGCTTCTCCGCCGCCACCGGTGCGAGGACACAAGGTTCGCCTCGATACTCCTCGCGTCAATGGCTATGGCGGCGAGCGTCGGGGGCACCGCCACCTTGATAGGCACGCCGCCCAACGCTATAGCGGCGGAGTTCCTCAACGACCTCGTCTATGGGGCTGAGAGGATAGGTTTCTTCGAGTGGCTCCTCATAGGGTTCCCGGCGTGGCTGATAGGGTACGGTGTTGGGCTGGCGCTCGCGCTCCTGTATCTCCGCGCCGTGGCGGGCGGCGAGCTTGGGGATGGGGCCGGCTGTCTAGGTGGCGCTAGGTGCGGGCTACCGGCCGGGAGGCCTTGGACGAGGAGAGAGGTGCTTGGGGCGGCCAACGTGTTGTTCCTCGTATCCATGTGGCTTCTCGAGCCCCTCCACGGCCTCAGGAGCGGGGTCGTGGGCGTGCTGGGCCTCATAGCTTTCTTCTCCACAGGGGCCCTGGATCCACGGGAGCACTGGAGGATGCTTGCATGGGACCTCATGGTGCTCTTCGGGGCCGGCCTGACCCTGGGCTCCGCGCTCATGGCGACGGGGTGGGCCGGCTTCCTCCTCCAGAGCCTCTCAGGCATAAAGGGGCTTGGATGGCTCTCGCTCCTCATAATAGGGTACACCGCGTTCCTCGTAGGAACATTTATATCGAGCCACACCAGCGCCTCGGCGTTCATAGCCCCCATAACAATACCCCTAGGCATGATAACGGCTTCCTCCATGGGCCTCTCGCCGGAGACCGGGGCGGCGCTCGCCACGGTAACGGCTGTGGTTGCGTTGAACAACGCTGTGGCTCTCCCGATATCTACTCCGCCGGCCGCCATAGTGTACTCGACCGGCCGCGTCAGGATGAGGGATCTCGTCGTCTACGGCCTCCTATACGGCGTGACCGCTAATCTCCTCATAATACTCCTCCTACCCCGCTACTGGGTAAGCGTCCTCAGCTAGAGAAAAAGAGGGGGCCGCGGAATCATTATGGTTAATAGCCTGGGCCACAGCATCCATATACTATATTGGCGGACAACCATGTGCTGGCTAGAGGATGTTATGGGTAGGAGTGTTGAGAAAACGGTTTTCCTCGGCATAGGCGGCGGGGGAGACGTTGTCTCCGCGGCCGTGCTGGCTCTCGCGGCGCGGCGTTGCGGCGTGGACTCCGTTGTCGCGAGCATTATATGGGAGAGATACGTGATCGATCCCGTTCCCGGCCCGATAGGGCTGGGGGAGCTGGTTAGCGCCAGGGCTATCGGCGGCTCCTCGGCCATCGTGACCGGCTCCTCCTACGCCGTCAGGGGTGGGAGGAGGATCGTGCCCCAGGCGGCCCGTGTGGCGGGCCTGCTGGGCGAGCCCGTCTATGTGCCCGAGATACTGGGCGGCTACGAGTCATATATAGCGGGGCTCAGGGAGATCATGGATCACGTGGGCGCCGACCTTGTTGTCGGCGTGGATGTAGGGGGAGACGTGCTGGCTGTGGGGGACGAGGAGGAGCTGTGGAGCCCCTTGGCGGACGCCTTGGGCCTGGCCGTGCTGGCCCATATCTCCCCGTCTCTCCTGGCCGTGCACGCCCCGGGCGGCGACGGCGAGCTCCCGCCGGGCTACGTGTTGGAGAGGATAGGCGCCGTCTACGCGGCCGGCGGAGGCCTCGGGGCCCGGGGGCTGACTAGGAGTGATATAGGTGTTCTCGAGAAGCTACTCGGGGCCGCGGAGAGCGAGGCGAGCAGGACCCCCCTAGAGGCTTACCGCAGGGGGCGCGGCTCCCTGGCGATGAGGGGCGGTAGCCGCCGCGTCGAGCTTAGCCCTCTTCTCACCGTCACCTTCTTCCTGGACGCCGCGAAGGCTTTCTCCACGACCCCGCTACCCGGGCTTGTCACGGGCTCCTCGTCTATATGGGAGGCCATGGAGAGGCTTAACAGGGGCGGCGTCTACACCGAGCTGAACCTCGAGCTCGATCTCAGGGAGATGGGCGCGGGGCCACGTGATCTATCCGCGGAGACCATAATCAGGGCGAGGAGAATGGGTAGGGAAAGGATAAGGAGCCGGGGGGATAAGAGGTGAGGATCGGGATCGACAGGTTCTACGGCGACATAGGGTTCACGGGCCG
>JALVHX010000267.1 GCA_027028805.1 Desulfurococcales archaeon
GCAATGCGGGCTTAGCATGGAGCATAGATGACACGGTGTATCCGCATTGACCGCTATACGTGTGGCAGGCCTCCTGTATGGCAGAGACTATGAGGTGTTATGGGACAAGAACATCGTTGTCGAAGACGGCGTTATCGTTAGCGTCGAGGAGCCCGGGGGAGACGCGCTCGACTTATCAGGCTTCTTCGCGATCCCGGCCCCGGCTAACAGCCACGTACATTTAGGCGACCTTGTTGCCCCCGAGGCATGCTCTAGATATGATCTAGACGGATACGTTGGGGCGCGGGGCGTGAAACACGCGTATATAAGGCTCCTCGTGGACAGGCTCGGAAAAACCCTGGATAATCCCATCCTGAAGATGCATTCCCTGATACTCGACTACGCGGAGATCCCGGAGATCTGTATAGCGGCTAAAACAGTCTATACCGAAGGACCCCGCTACACGGGCCTCGGAAGAGCCCCCGGCTGGGACGAGGAGCGTGTCAGGGAGATCATAGAGGTTTGCGGAGGACTGGGGATCAGTGACTACTCCTCTCTCCTACCCCATAACTCCACAGCGTTCCCGCGGGACGCCCTGGTATCGGCCCATGTATCGGAGACACCTAGGCAGGGGCGGCTAGGCGATATATATTATATACACAGCATAGTGCCGCGGCTACGCATAGCGGTCCACGGCACCTATCTCGACGACGCCGGGCTACGCTACCTAGCCGACAACAATATATATTTAGCACTATGCCCCCGGAGCAACCTATGGTTCACCGGGAAACTGCCGCCGATAGCCAAGGCATATGATGCGGGAGTAAAGATGCTGATCGGAAGCGACAACGCTGGTTGCTTCGAGCCACATGTGTGGCGTGACGCGGAGCTGGTATACTCGGCGCTCCACTCCCGTATACCAGACATAGACCCCAGAATAGTGCTGGACATGCTCTATGCGAACCCGGCCTCGGCCGCCGAGACAAACATAGGGACCATAGAGAAGGGTGCTGAGGCACACATACTCCTTATAGACAAAGAGATCGTTGAAAACACCATGGATATACACGCATCAATCATAAAAAGACTTGAGCCATGGCGCGTCGCAGGCTATATGCATGGAGAGAAAATACGCCTCGTTCACAAATACTTCTCCAGCTCACGGTAAAGACTCAGAACCTCCAACGCCTCCTCCCGGGAAACCCTAGATATAATCATACCCGCGTGAACCACGACATAGTCGCCGACAGACACATCGACAACGGAGGCGTCTGCGGTAAACCTTGTCCCATTAACATCAACCACAGCCACATCGCCGCGGAGCTCCACAACCCTGCCAACGATTCCAAGACACATGATCCCATACCCCGGTTGCTGGAACAAGGAACCGGGCCCCCGGGAAATCCCTCCCCGGGGGCCCTAACGGTGAATACGTCCCCGGGTACTTCATCCCGTCCGGGACATACCCGGGCGTCGTACCCGGTTAGAGTAATTAGCCGTTACCCCCCTTATAATACACTGCTTGCGGGTGGACACGGGTTATGCTTCCCTCCGCCAAGTCTCTGAGCGAGCTCATAGCCCGTCTCTGGCGGCGCTACGGTTTCGAGCGCGTCCGGCTGATGCATGTATGCGGCACCCACGAGCACACTATAACCTATCACGGGCTACGCGCCCTTATGCCCGAAGGCCTCGAGCTTATACCCGGGCCCGGTTGCCCGGTATGCGTCACGCCCGCACGCGTGATAGACGAGGCTATACGTCTCTGCCTAGAGGGAGTCACCATCTATACTTATGGAGACATGTACAGGGTGCCCGGCACGCAGAGGAGCCTAGCTGATGCGCGCAGAGAGGGGTGCAGAGCCGTCGTCGTATACGGGTTCCTCGACGCGGCCAGGCTTGCGCGCGAGAACCGTGGAGAAGCCGTTTTCCTAGGAGTAGGGTTCGAGACAACTGCTCCGACCACGGCGGCCCCGATAGCGAGGGGCTCGGTGCCCGATAACCTATACGTGTTGCCGAGCTACCGTCTCACAGCACCCGGCCTCAACCATGCTCTCAGACTCCACAGGAGCCGGGGGCTGGGAATAGACGGCGTAATAGCGCCCGGCCACGTCTCCGCGATCATAGGCGCCGAGGCGTGGCGGTATCTTCCACGCGAATATGGCCTGCCCGTGGTCGTCTCAGGCTTCGAGCCCGAGGACGTCCTGTTATCCATAGCGATCCTCCTGCGCATGATCGGTGAGAGGAGGCCGGGGCTGGTCAACGAGTACAGCCGAGTCGTGAAGCCCCTGGGGAACAGGGCGGCCTGGAGAACAGTTATGGAGGTCTACAGGATAGTGGACGCCTACTGGAGAGGGATAGGCGTTCTCCCGGAGAGCGGGCTCCTGTTCAGAGAGAAATACCGCGCACACGACGCCATAGAGAGATACGGGCTCGATATATCGCCGAGCAACAGGGAGCTCCACCCAGCATGCCGTTGCGGCGAAGTATCCCTAGGCCTCGCATATCCCACGGACTGCCCATTGTTCATGAAAGCCTGCAGGCCGGGACGCCCAATAGGCCCCTGCATGGTGAGCAGCGAGGGAGCCTGTAGCATATGGGCACGCTACGGCGGATGGATCACCGCCGCGTCGATAGGAGGCCGTAGAGGGCCTGGCCGGCGGCAACGCCGCCATCGCCAACCGGGATGAGGCGGGGATAATACACTGGCTTGTCGCCGACGCCTTCTTCTCTGAGAGCCCTCCTTATGGCCTCCGCTATATAGCTGTTGGCGGCCGCCCCGCCGGCCACGAGGAGCGCCGAGGCCTCCCCCAGGTATCTGGCCGCTATGCATCCGAGCCCGTACCCTATATAGTATTGGGCGGTGGCCGCGAGCACCGATACGGGTAGCCTGGCTTTGTTCTCGACGAGCCACGTGAACAGCTTCTCCATGTCCACGACACCGTCGCCCGCTATCTCGCATCCGCTCCAGAAAACCATGGGGCGGCTAGAGGCCTCCTCAAGCCTTATGGCTGGCTCCCCCTCATACGTCCTCTCGGCCGCCACCCCTAGGAGGGCTGAGGCCGCGTCGAGGTGGCGGCCGGTGCTACTCGTATATATTCTAGTGGATGATGCCAGCCTATAGTATCCCTCAACCTCATCTATACAGCCCTCTCCCTCGCCGCCGCACATTATCTCCACGATCTCGTCTAGACCATAGATCGTTGACAGCCTGGCGGCGAGCATTAGGCGGGGATTAAGGGCCGCCCTGTCGCCTCCCGGGCACGGGGACTGCTCCAGGTGTCCCAGCCGCTGATAAGTGGTGTCGCGGGGCTGGAGAAGGAGCACCTCGCCGCCCCATATCGATGCGTCGTCGCCGTAGCCCGTCCCATCGATCGTGATCGCCACGTATGTCTCGTCAAGCCCCAGCGCCCTGTCCGCCAGGACGCTGTATGCATGCGCCACGTGGTGCTGTAGGAGGAGAAGAGTTGAGCCGTGTTTCTCCGCAAGCCTCTCGGCGAGCCTCCTCGTGGCATATGCCGGGTGCTTGTCGGCCACAAGCACCGCGTCTCCATAGCTTATACCATATACTCTCATCAAGAACCCGAGCGCCTCTACGAGGAACTCTATGTTAGAGTACCTGTCCATGTCGCCGACATACTGTGTCGGTATAATCTTATCCCGCAAAGCCACCGCGCCGGCATTAGAGATCTCGGCTCCGAACGCCACAACCCTGCCTCCCTCAACGGGGACACTGAGCCATCTAGGGGCGTATCCCCTGCTCCTCCTTATGAAGACACTGTGACCCCTATAGACGCGCACCACGCTATCGTCAACCCTGTTCACTATCTCCCTGTTGTGCAACAGGAAATAATCCGCTATCCCACGGAGCTTTTCAAGGGCCTCCCGGTTGTCCTTGATGATCCTCTCTCCGCCGGCGTTTCCACTTGTCATTATCAGGTACTTATCGCTCGTCTCCGCGAGGAGGAGATAGTGGAGAGGAGTATAGGCTATCATGACGCCCAGCGTCGAGAGACCGGGAGCCACGAGGCGTGATATCCGGGCATCCTCCCTCTTCTCCGCTATAACTATGGGGCGCCACGGTGATCCCAGATACTCCACGACGCTCTCATCCAGGTATATGAGGCTCCCAGCCACAGCCATGTCCAGCGCCATTACTGCAAAGGGTTTCCGGGGCCGGTTCTTCCTCCTCCTAAGCTCCGCCACGACGTCGTCGTCCGTCGCCAGGGCGGCTAAGTGGAAACCACCGAGGCCTTTCACTGCAACTATATTCCCCTCCTCTATAAGGGCGGCGGCCTCTCTCAGGGGATCACCTGTCTCTACCTCCTCCCCCATAGAGTCGGCCAGCCACAGCCTGGGGCCGCATATGGGACAAGATATCCCCTGTGCATGAAACCTCCTAGTGTTTAATGGATCCCTGTACTCGCCCAGGCATTTCTCGCACATGGGGAAATACTTCATGCTCGTCTTATCCCTATCCCATATACTGGAGTACATTATAGTGAACCTTGGCCCGCACCTTACACAGCTATGGAACGGGTACCTGTAGAACCTGGAGCCGGGATCATTGATCTCCCTTAGACAGTCATCGCAGACACCTATATCGGGAGGTATCATGGATAATCCTGTACGCCCACTAATGCTACGATGGATATGGAAGCCCTTGATACCCCGGGGAGAAGCCTCCTCAATCCTGATATCCCATATCTCGGCCGGCCACGGCTTCTCCTCAACGAGCCGGGCAAGAAAAGAGTCTACTGCCTCATCGTCTCCCTCTACGAATACCTCTACCTCCGCGCCCCCCCTGTTGGCTACATAGCCGTTAACACCATGCCTCTCCGCGAGCCTGTAGACATATGGCCGGAACCCGACGCCCTGGACTATGCCGTAGAGCCTAACCAGGAGGGCCTTCATGCCGCCGGTCCTCGTGGAGCACCGGGGTTCCTGTACGGGGTTTCATCCCTGCTCAGGAGAGCATTTCCTCGATTATCCTCGCGGCGACCAGGCCCGGTTTATCGGAGCGCGTTATAGCCGACCCGACTATCACTATATCGGCTCCGGCATCGATCAGGGGCTTTATGTTCCCAGGCTTCAGGCCCCCGGCAACCCCTATGTATTTATCCCTAGGAAGCCGCTCGCGCAGAAGCCTTATCTCCTCGACGAGCTGTGCGGCGGTTACTCCCCGCTTAACCTGTACATCTATCCCCACATGCATTATGACTCCGTCAGCCCCCAGCTCCGCCGCCTCGATCGCTCTCTCGACTGGGCTGGGATGGGATATGGTGTCGACCAGAACGGCCCTGTTCCTCCGCACAGCCTCCTCCACCGCCGACCTTATCGTCTCATCCGGCGCCACGCCGAGAACTGTTACCGCGTCGGCTCCTGCGTCAAACATTATCCTGGCCTCGAGCCGCCCCGTGTCCATGGTTTTTGTATCCGCCACCGTATATGTATCGAAGACGCCCCTGAGTATCTCAACCGCCCTAGCCCCCCAGCTCTTTATCAGCGGCGTCCCCGCCTCGACCACTACGCGGTCTAGATCGGTGCGCCGCGCTATGTCGAGCATAACCGATAACGCGTCCTCGAGCCTAGGGGTGTCGAGGGCTACTTGGAGCCAGGGCCGTTTCCCGCCGAGAAACACCATTTTGGAGAAACACCCACGAGGACGTTGATATGCTCCGGGTATCCCTATGCATCTACACGTGGATATAGGTTGCGGCCCCCGTTGCCCGGCCTAGTAGCGGCGCCTCTTCAACGCGATCATTATTAGTACGGCGAATACCGCGGCCGTGACACCTGTCAATAATATATAGACTGTCTCAGGGATCTCCTCCTGCCCAGGCGCGGGGGGCGCGCCATAGTATATTTCTAGCCTGTGCTCGCCCTGCGTTATATCCTGCCTGAACCATACATGGGTATCGTTTCCATCGGTGAACACTATTACGTCGTCATAGTATATGTAGCGTAGAGTCAGGTTCCCATAGTTTCTCGGGAACACGTATACGGTTGAGTCGCCTGCTATAACATAGAGAGAGTCCTCTGCGCCCGTCAGCCTGTATCTCTGGACACCCCCTCCCTGCCGCGCTATGGCCAGCTGTAGGGTTCCCGCGATATCGTTTCTCGGAACATCGTTTTCGTCGAGAACCCTTATCGTTAGATGCGCGACCGGCGTTAACGCGAACTTTATCTTGAGCGATACATCCTTGTATACCGGCACTATGACCGAGCTGTTGGGATAGAATCTATCGTTTACCGAGATTCCTGCGACAGAGAACATGTATTTCTTCTCAACAGTTAATCCCTCAGTCTTATCGAGATATATCCGGTACAGCCCGCTCTCATCTACACTGATCTTCTTCTCCAGAGAATCTATAGGGTACTCCCCCACCCGTATATAGGTGGAGTTCGGGGAGAGATACTCGATTATAATAGAGGCCACCGGCATATCGAAGCCTCCTTCCAGGCTAATAGATACATCGATCGCGTGGGGCCCGGGCCCATAGCCTCCCGGCGGCTGTGGTGTACGGGGCAACAGGTTGTTGTCTCCTAGGAGACGCGACAGGGTCTCTAGGCCCGCGTCCACGAGTACTGGGCCATAGAGGGGGCCTGTATAGAATCTCAGGGTAAAAGCCTTCTGGGCGCCGGGCGCGACGGCGAATCTACGCATCTCGAGCCTCGCCACGAGCTGGGATGTATCCACCGCTATCTCGAACCAGGCCGCATACGTCGCCCCCACAGAGGCCTTGTCTAGGGGGAAACATATCGCGGCTAATCCGTAGTCTGAGGCAGGCCATTTCAGCCCGGGGTTGCCGGGCCCAGCTAGGAGGCCTATAG
>JALVHX010000268.1 GCA_027028805.1 Desulfurococcales archaeon
GTGGAGGAGCTGAGGGGCGGCGACCCGTACAGGCTCCTGGCCCTGTGCCAGAGGGCTACTAGGAGGCTTAACTCGATCGTCGTGGACGCGCTCCTGGAGGCGGGGCTCCTCGCGGTTTCCTTTCAGACAAGCGTGTTCATGTATGAGGCTTTGGATGGGCTCCGTGTCTGGGAGGAGCCTCTCTCGAGGATCCTGGGGGCCCGGGATCTGGTTCCCGTGGTTTACGGGGAGTGCGTGTTTTCGGAGAAAACCGGGTACAGGGTTGTGTCCACCGAGGACGTGTTCCTCGAGCTCGCCGGGCGGCTCAGGCCGGCCAGGATAGTTCTCGCCACAACTGTGGGGGGCATATATACATGTGATCCCCTTAGATGCGGCGGCGAGGCCGAGCACATACCCGTTGTTGATAGAAGCAATTATAGGGAGATCCTGGAGATGCTGGGCTCGGGCCCGTGGAGCGACGTGACCGGCGGGATGAGGGGGAAGGTGGAGCGCATGCTGGAGGCGGCGCGCAGACACGGGGTGGAGATCATAATAGTGGATGGCGGCGAGCCCGGCAGTATCTATGGGGCCGTTGTCGGGGAGAGGGTGAGAGGCACCGTTATAAGATGGTAGACGCTTCCCCGCGCATGCTTCACGTAAAATACAGGGTTACAGCATCTTCATCCCTGTCCACGTATATGCTTCTCTTCCCGCTACACGCCGCGGCCACCGTGTTCTCCGAGACTATCACGTAGTCGTAGAGGTAGGGGCCGGGCGTTATCACCGTGAGATACGGGGACGCCCCTATGCTTGTCACGCGGGCCTCGAAGCCATCTATAACGGCCTGCTCCAGGCCACAGCTCGTCGCGAGGCCTGAGAGGCTCTCCTCGAGCAACACGTATACATATTTCTTCTTGCCACGCTTCTTCTCCTCGCCAGCGCCCTCGACGCCGGCCACACGCGTCTTCCTAACTATTATTGATCTCTGCCTGAGCTCTATCTCCGCGTTCGAGAAGACTATTATTATAGAGGAGCCCTTGTCTCTTAGGAGAACGGAGCCTCCGCCGCCCCAGCGTAGACACGTGTCCATAACACATCAGGCCCCTGAACGCGGTGCAAGGATACTTATATAAGCCGGGCGGCTATTTAATTCACCCTTAGCGCCTCGAGGCCCTCTAGGGCAGGGGTGGAGGAGATGCCTAAGACCATGAGTGTCCTGCTACGTGAAGAGTTTGAGAGGAACGGGTACGAGCTCCTAGACATATATAGGTTCAAGGACCACGACCTTGTCCGTTTTAGACACAAGCTTACAGGTAGAGTATATGTTGCTTCATCGAAAATCCATGTAAGCGACCTGGCGAGCCCTGAGGAGATCCATGAGCTCGTGGGGAAGCTTGTCAAGGAGGCTCTCGGCGAGAAAGAAAAGTAGTCTATCCCGGCCCTCTTCCCCGAGGGCTCCCTATCCTCTATATCCTGATACATTGTATCGGGTTAATCCTTTAATTAGACGTAGTGGGTAATATTATTGGGTATAAGCCCGCGGCCTCTATTTCCTTCGGGCTTTCACGGAGGCATATGTGGGCCTTGGTGTCTGCGAGGTATTTCACTGCCGCCAGTATTGGCGCCGCCCTCGTCGTCTTGTCTATATTCTATATAGTTATACATGGCGGGGGGGCCGGTGTTATCGATATAGCGTATGTGCATGTTAACGGCATAACCGTGTATAATGAGACTTACGCCGTCAATTATGCGTTGGAGATAATGTTTGATGTGTCAAGCGATGTTGATAGGGTTGAGGTTGAGTCGTTGAGCGGCGAGGTCTATGTTGTCTCCGGGGATACGCGTGTTTATCTGGGCGGGTTCTCGCGGGGGCCTCTAACGTGGAGGGGTGGGAAGAATCTTGTTAGGATTAATGATACGGGTTTTCTATCTATGCATCGCTTCCACGCGCTCCGCGCCCTGTATAGGGATAATAGTATCGTTGTCGTCAACGTGACCGTGCATATAGTGTATAGGGTTGGGTCCACAAGCTACGAGGCAACTCTTCACGGGGAGACTCTGCCTGCTAATATAAGGAGCGTCATCGTCTTCTCCTAACACATATCGCGTAGTATGTCCTTATGTTTTCCTCGAACAAGAGAAGCCTGTCGCGGGGCCCCTGGGCCTCTACTAGGAGGCCTCTAGGCGTCTCCTCTATGCCCCGCAGCTTTATGCCCAGGTATTCCGCGAGCTCCGCTATGCGCCAGGGCTCAGGCCTCAATGGATCCTCTAGGCCTGGTAGAGGAGGCATGTGGTGGCATCTCCTGCCATG
>JALVHX010000269.1 GCA_027028805.1 Desulfurococcales archaeon
CGTTATCATTGCGACTTCTCCGCGGGGAATCATGCCTATCCCTATGATCAGGGCGCTCCTGCCCCTGATCCCCGCCGCCCACGCGGCCAGCCCGCACCCCACCATCTTCGCTATGATAGCGAGTAGCGTGAACAATGTTATGGCGAAGCCGTAGCGGGGCGCCAGGTACTCCTTGAGATCAACGCCCGCCGCCACGGTAACGAAGAAGACCATCGCGAATATATTGGGTATCAAGCTGATCCTCCTCACGAAGGCATCTATGCCCCGGACCTCGCTGAACGCCAGGCCTATCGCATAAGCCCCCACCACGAGGCTCAGGCTTATCTGATCCGTCGCCCACGCAACGATCGCCATCAACCCCAGCATAATGGCCTCAGCCGAGTCCTCCAGGCTCATATGGGATGTTAACGCCCTCCATATATACGGGGAGGCCTTGTGGAGGCCGAGGAGCAGGGCTATATAGATCGATATATAGAGGGAGACCTCCTCGAATACCAGCACGAGGCCCCCGCTGGTGGCCGTGAGGTATGCTATGGTTATAGCCATGACCACGAGGCCGCCTATATCGTCGAGCACCGCGGCGCCGAGGATGACGGCCGCCTCCCTCGTCTCCATGTATCCGAGCTCCGCCAGCACCTTCACAGTCAACCCCACACTGGTCGCGGTGAGGATCGTGCCCATGAACATGGCCTCGCCGAACCCGAGGCCCAGGAGATCAGCTGAGGCGAAGCCGAGGCCGAAAGCCGCCAGTATCCCCCCGACAGCCACGTATAGGCTTGGCTTAAAAGCCTTCTTGAACTCCGCGAACCTCGTCTCGAGGCCTGCCAGGAACAGGAGGCTCGAGATGCCCAGCCACCTTATAACCTCCAGGCTCTCTATAACCTCCGGGGTCATGAGACCGATAAACGTGGGGCCCAGTATGAGGCCGGCCAAGATGTCTCCGAGAACAGGGGGCTGGCCCCAATGATTCATAGTCTCCTCAAGCCACCTGGCAACTATAAGAGTGATCCCCAGCACAAGCAGAGCCTCAGCAACCTCCAAGGAACACGCCCCCTATGCCGCGACAGACACCTATCAGCCAGCCAGGCACCCCTCCCCCAGGGGGCCGCGGCGACTCCTTTTTGAGGCGCAGTAGGATAATATTTGGGGTATTATTGAAAATAAATAGTTAGGCCTGCCTAGCAGAATAATCTGGCGAGGCATCGTGGCGGTGGGTGCTGGGAAAAACACGCTTTATTAGGTTATGGGTCCCGGGGGGATGGGTCTGCGGGGATCCTTAGAACTTGACGAACTTCTCGCCTACGAGCCCGCAGATCGGGCACCGCTCCGGCGGCTTCTCGCCGACATACGTGTAGCCGCATACGGGGCATATCCATATATAGCCGTCTAGGGGCCAGTCCTTTCCCTGGTCGACGTATTTCTTGGCCTCCCTGAACAGCTGGGCGTGTATCTTCTCGGCCTCAAGGGCCCAGCGGAAGCTGAGCGCCGCCTGTTTCTCCCCCTGCTCCTCCGCCACCCTTATATATGCTGGGTACATCTCGTTTATCTCGTACTCCTCCCCCATTATGGCGAGCTCGAGGTTCTTCGAGGTGTCGCCGGGGCCGAACGGGGCCTCCGCGACGACCTTGTACCCGCTCTTCAGGGCTGAGAGGTTTTTGAAGTGGTTGGAGGCGTGCACCTTCTCGGCGAAAGCTATTGCGCGGAATAGCCTTGCAACGTTCTTGTAGCCCTCCTTCTCCGCGATCTCAGCGAATATCATGTACCTCATATGGGCCATGGATTCGCCTCCGAAGGCTGACTGGAGGTTGTCTCTCGTAATAGGCCTGGGCTCCTTCAAGGCGTTGTCACCGTTTATTGTTTTTTACTGTAAAGCATTATTATACCGTGTCCCATACAGCCATATTAGGATAGGCTAATCTAACAAAAAACACGTGTATCCAATGGATCCCTGGATGATATCACGCTATATTATCGGGAACCCGGTTATCTTGGCCTCATAGATCTTGCCGCGGACCTCTACGCCCACGGGGTCGTCGGGTATGTTGTATCTCGTATCGATATACGCTATCCCTATGCCCCGCTTCTTCACCGGCGAGAACGTGCCGCTTGTGACCCATCCAACCACCTGGTCCTCAACGTAGAGCCTGTATCCCTGCCTCGGCACAACCCTGGCATGCTTCTTCTTCATCCTCAGCCCTATCCTGATCCACCTGACGCCCTCCCTCCTATAAGCCCTCAGCGCCTCCTCGCCGATGAACCCCGTCTTCCCCCAGTCTATGGCTCCGAGGCC
>JALVHX010000270.1 GCA_027028805.1 Desulfurococcales archaeon
CAAGGGTGTATGGCCCCTATATCTATGGCTTCGAGGTGAGGATAGGGCCTGACGGCCGCCCCATTATAAGGGAGTTCGGCAACGTTAGGCGCGCCGGCACGAAGCCTGTTATAAGCGAGGAGCGTGAGCCCCTGATAGATGTATTCGAGGAGGGAGACGACGTCGTGGTTATAGCAGAGATACCCGGCGTCGACAAGGATAAGATAAAGGTCGAGGTGTCCGAGGACAAGAGGAGGCTCATCATAAGGGCGAGCAACGAGAACAGGAAATACTATAAGGAGGTTGAGCTCCCGGCACCCGTTGATCCATCCTCCGCCAAAGCCAACTATAAGAACGGTGTATTAGAGGTTAGGCTGAAGAAGTCGAAGGAGTCGAAGAAATACGAGATAAAGGTCGAGTAAGCCGCTGAGACAACGGGCTGGGCGTTTTTAACCCGGCTAATCCCCCCTTCTTCCTTATTTTTAAATCCCTCCGAGACAAATAGTATTGTCGCCGAGACAGCTGCGTATATGATGCCGGTGTGGGAGGGGTTATAGGCCATGGTTCTCGTTGGGCTTATGAGTGATAGCCACGATAATATGGGTAACGTGGAGCGGGCTATGGAGGTTTTCCGCCGCGAGCACATAAGCCTTGTTTTTCACCTCGGAGACATAGTGTCGCCGTTCATCGTTAGGAGGATGATCGAGCTACGGTGGAGCGGGCTCCGCGTCATAGGTGTCTTCGGGAACAATGATGGCGATAAATGGCTTCTCACGAGGCTTTTCACGGAGGCCGGCTGGTTCATAAGCCATGGCCCGAGGATCCATGAGGTTGGCGGTAAACGGGTTCTCGTGTTCCACGGACACGACGGCGTCGAGTTCACGGAGAGGATCGCGGACTCCTATGCCGCCGGCATGGGCGTCGACATGGTGTTCTACGGGCATACTCATAGGAGGAGGGTGGCCGAGGTCAACGGGGTACTGGTGGTTAACCCGGGGGAGGTCTATGGCGGCCTCACCGGGGAGGCGAGCGTCGCAATAGTGGATCTCGATGCGGGGAAGGCCTGGTTTGAGAGGCTCTAGCGATAGGCCGCGCGTAACAATATATACGGCTGTATCGCTTGACGGCAGAATAGGTTTCCGCGGCAGGAGATTCGTGCTCGGAACCTGTGAGCAACGCATCCTG
Organism: Desulfurococcales archaeon; assembly: GCA_027028805.1. Lineage (GTDB taxonomy): Archaea > Thermoproteota > Thermoprotei_A > Sulfolobales > Desulfurococcaceae > JALVHX01. Next base: position 1,165 of record JALVHX010000270.1, read on the forward strand.
CACCACTATCGATCAGTATCGGACGCCGTCATGGTTGGAGCGGGGACTGTTATAAGCGATAACCCGTCGCTTACCGTGAGGCTTGTGGATTATAAGGGGGGCCAGCCGCTCAGGGTTGTCGTCGACGGGAGGCTCTCAACGCCGATAGACGCCAAGGTATATGATACATCCATGGCCCCGACCCTCGTGGTTACATCGGAGGCTTCTCCATGGGAAAAGAGGAGGCGTCTCGAGGAGAAGGGGGTTGAGGTTGTTGTCGCGGGGCCGGGGCCGTGGATAGATATAGGTTTTCTGCTCAGCCTCCTCTGGAGGCGCGGCGTCAGGAGCCTGCTGGTGGAGGGCGGGGCCACGCTTATAGGAGAGCTTGTCTCGGCCATGTTTTTCGATAGGCTCGTGGTCGCTGTCACGCCGTGGCTGCTTGGCTCGGGGGCCACGGGTTTCCTTGAGAAGAGGCTTGTTGAGCCTGTCAGGCTGCGTGTCGAGGAGATACGTGTCTGCGGCGTCGATGTGGTGTTGGAGCTTAGGCCTCTAACAGGATCTCTATAGCTCTCGCGGCGCGTCCTCCTCCCCAGGGGTATCTCGGGGGCCTCGTCTTCTCAGCTATCCTTATCGCGTCCATTATTTCTTCGGGCGAAGCCGTGTGGGGGAGTAGCTGGGCGTTCAGTTTCTTGGCGAGCCTCGCGGCGTCGAGGGGTGTGGCGGCGTATCTTATCTTCTCCGGCTTGTCCATGACTATTACGACGGGTTTCCTATAGGTGAGCGCGGCCTCTAGTACTATTCTCCCGAAATGAGAGACCACTACATGGGCTCTGCTGAGCCACCTGCCTATGTCTGGGTCGTAGCCGAAGAACACCCATTCTGGGCGGCGCCTCATGTATTTCTCGGGTGGATCCCGGCCCGTCTGCACCACTGCCTTCTCTATGGGGAGCCTCAGCATCTTCTCGACGAGCTCCGGGTATCCCGTTGTGCCCGTTGTGACGAAGACGTAGCCGTCGTCCGAGACCGGGTATCTGGGCTTCTCATATAAGGGGCCCACGTATACTCCTCTGGGATACATGTTTTTCTGCTCGGGCCAGCTCAGCAGGACTGTGTAGGATAGGGGGTAGAGGATCCTTATCGTCTTGCCGGGTGTCGCTATCCTGACCGGTGACTCTATCAGTATAAGGGGCCTGCCTCTCAGCGCATAGTATATCGAGGGCATTAGGCTGTGATTGCTGCCCGACGCGACGACTATGCGTGGCTCTGCGCGGATAAACACGGTCTCCGCTAGCGCGGCGAGGAACCTGTGGAGGCCCGAGGCATAGCTTTCCCCGGGCTCGACCGGCTTCAAGACACACCATATAGGCCCGAGGCCCCCCAGCTTCGTGTAGCTGAACCTGTCCCCGCAGGGGACTATGAATCCCACCCGCCACCCCTTCTCTCTAAGCGCCTCGGCCACGATGTATGCGTGGCCGGTGTGGCCGCCGCCGCTGGCTATGAACAACACGTCTATACATGTGGCCAAGCCTTCTCAGCCCACCGCTCCAGGAGGTGTTGGCTGGAGACGTGTTCATCTCTGCATGGTCTAGATAAATGTATTATTTAGCCCCGTATAGCTATGGAACATAACCAGGGGTTTCTCTGCATAGTATATGCGTGGATGGGAGTGATGCGGCGTGAAGGTGTATTTTGAGGAGATAGTGTTCTCTACGAGCAAGAGGTTCCAGCTCGTAGACATCACTCATAGGGTTGAGGAGATTGTCAGGAGGAGCGGCGTGAGAAACGGGATCTGCCTCGTCTTCGCCCCCCACGCAACCGCGGCTATAATAGCTAATGAGCACGAGTCCGGGTTGATGGAGGATATATTGACGAAGATCAAGGAGCTCGTGGAGCCTGGGCGGGGATGGAAGCATAATATTATAGATGACAACGCGCACGCGCACATAGGATCAGCCTTGATCGGTGCGGACAGGGTGTTCCCTGTCCGCGACGGCTCCCTGATACGTGGGACGTGGCAGAATATCTTCTTGGTGGAGCTGGATGGGCCGAGGAGCCGGCGCGTCGTGATCGTGGAGGTTATGGGTGAGTAGCCGTGGCGCCTGAGAGGCCGGGTATCTATGTGGCGTCGCCCCAGGAGATCACTGGTGGAGAGGTAACCGATATTTATTTCGTGAGAACCACGAGGATACTTCGGGCGGCCGGTATAAGGAAGAGGGTTAGGATGGAGTTCCACGCCACCAGCCTGCCCAGGGGATATGAGTGGGCTGTATACGCGGGCCTCGAGGAGGCTCTCCGCATACTTGAGGGCAAGCCCGTAACCGTCTATAGTCTCCCCGAGGGGACGTTGTTTAAGCCGAACGAGCCCCTCATGATCATCGAGGGCTTCTACGACGATATCGCGGTATACGAGACACCTATCCTGGGTGTTCTACGCCACTACACCAGCATAGCCACCGCCGCCGCGCGCATGAAGAGGCTCGCCATGGATAAGACGCTATTATTCTTCGGGCTCCGCAGCCTCCACCCCGCGCTCGCGCCTATGGCTGACAGGGCCGCGTATATAGGTGGGATGGACGCGGTCTCCGGGACTATTAGCGAGAAATACCTTGGCCTAAAGCCTGTGGGAACCATGCCGCACGCCCTCGTCATCGTCTCCGGGAGCCAGGAGAAGGCGTGGCTCTTGTTCGACAAGTATGTTGAGGAGAGTGTTCCACGGATAATGCTTGTAGACACCTTCTATGATGAACGCATAGAGGCCGTGATGGCTGCCAGGCTTCTTGGCGAGCGGCTCTACGGGGTGAGGCTCGACACCCCTAGCAGCAGGAGGGGCAACATGAAGGCTATTATAGAGGAGGTCCGGTGGACCCTGGATCTGCTGGGCTACCGGCACGTCAAGATAATTGTGAGCGGCGGCATAGATGAGAGGAAGCTGGCCGAGCTCCGCGGCGTCGCCGACGGCTTCGGGATCGGGACGAGCATAGCGTTTCCAAGAAGCATCGATATAAGCGCCGATATCGTGGAGATAGAGGAGGATGGCTCGTGGAGGCCTGTCGCCAAGAGGGGTAAGCTCCCCGGAGCCAAGCAGCTGTATAGAAGGAGGCCCGGGCTCAACGACGTGGTTGTGCCTTGGGGGCGCAGGGGCCCTGATGGATACGAGGCCTTGCTCCGCAAGTATATAGAGGACGGCGCCATAGCCGCGGAGCTCCCGGGGCTAAGGGAGATCAGGGAGTATGTGCTGAGCCAGCTCCGGGAGGTCCCTGAGCCAGAGCCTGTCTAGGCGTCAAGCACCACTACGTGCCTGAGACCAGTGTTCTCGGGTATCAATCGTTTTTTCACCACGCCCCCAGCCTCCTCTACGCCTCTCTTCTCCCCCCAGGAGATCACTAGACGGGGGCCCGGCGCTGTCTCCAGCTCCACGCGGCCGTTCCCCGCTATACACGTCTTCATTGCTATGCAGGCCTCCTTAACAGCCTCCAGGTCTCCCTGCTCTAGGCCGGCGGCCAGCTGTAGCCATGCATCCATGGATTCCACCGGGTAGCGTGCTATGGCCGCGTCCCCTATTACTAGGTAATACGTGTAGGTGAGCGGCAGATACGATATATGCACGACATAGGGTTCTCCGGGGGCCTCCGCGGTGAACACGAGGCCTCCATAGAACCATGCGTTGATAACAGCCCTGTCCATGAGCCCCTTATGGGCCGCCACTATATCCTTGTTGTCTGCGAGCTCTCTGCAGAACCTCACAACCCTGCTGCCGGATAGGAATGGGGGCACCTCGCCCATCTCCCTATACAGGTTATCGGGGCCCCTCAATATGATCCTCCTATAGTTCAGCACGGGCATAGAGACGATAGTTCTCCGAGAAGCCATCCTCGCCTCTCCAAGAACGAGTACGCCGGGGCAACTGAGAAGTATCCTCGCCAAAACCCTCACTCTCCATCTTTTTCCATAAAGCCCCATATTCCTCTCAGGAGACACGTGTGTTCTGGAACCGTTCACCACGGGATTATTGATGGTGTTTTTCTTATATACTGGAACATAAAAGGCTTCCCAGAACCCAAAAAAGGGAGGATGGAGGGTGGTTTACATGTACACGCGTATAGCGGCCTTGGCGCTCGTGGTTGCCCTGGCCGCGTCTCTGGCCGCGCCCACTGTATATGCCCTGCCATATATGGCTGCTGGAGGCCCCGGCGAGGACGAGCATGGCCGGCGCGGCGGGCTTCGCGGCGTCTTCGGGAACATATCTTATTCCACGCTGCTATCGGCGTTCTTTGATGTGAGAAACGAGTCTCTGCCGCTGCTCAGGTGGGCCGAGGACTACAACGTGACGCTTGCCTCTAGGATCGAGGAGCGCGCGGAGTTCCACTATAATAGGAGCCTCTACTACAACTCCACGGGCGACGAGAGGCTGGCGAAGATCCACGTGTTTATAGCGACTATGGTGTATGCTCACGCGCCGGTAACGGCCTACATCGTCCTAGGCTATACGATCAAGTCGAGCCTGGGCGAGAACGGGAGCATAACGAGTGGAACAGTCGAGGCCGTTCTGGCCAGGGCCTCGGAGCTTAGAGGACTGGTGATGCAGGCGCGTGGATACGCTTTGAACCATAGTGTCACGCTACCCTATATCGTCGACGCATTGATCGCTAGGGCTGAGTGGAGGATCAGTGTTGCCGAGAGGCTTCTAGCCAACGGATCCATTAGGCCAGCGCTCAGGAACGCCGTCATAGGGTACAGGCTGTACGTCAAGGCCTACGCTATAATCATATACGCGACGATCATAAGCGATGTATTCAACGGTGACCGCGGCTTCTACGAGACCGTGGTACACGCCATCTATCCACGGGCCACCGATACACTGGCCCGTATACTCCCGATGCTCCCCCCAAGGATAAGGGAGAGGATCAAGCACGAGATCAAGACAGGTACCCCGCCAACAGCTATCTTGGAGAGACTCAGATCCTATCTAAGGGAGCTCCATAAGAAGACGATGAATATAAGCGATGAGAAGCTCGCACATATAATTACCAGGAAGCTCCTAGAGGCCCTGCGCCACATGCACGGCAGGGTTTGGAGAGAATACGCGGCCGCCCTAGGCTATGCGCCCTACCAGTACCGCATGATATACAACGCGACATACACTATAATACTCAACATAATACGCGACGCGGAGAACACCTCCGAGACCCCTGAAGAGCTCATAGGCAACATCATTGAATCGATAAGGAGCTGGCTTGAAAACAACATAGGCTTCCCCACAATAATAGTTGACGCCATAATAATGGAGCTACAAGTATTAATAACAATACAACACCACGGCCACCACGGCTAGATATCCTTATTTTTTATATTCATTCATATAAAACTAATCCTTTTTTCTAGCATTAAATAAACTACGATTAATAAGATTGTTCCATAATATTTATTTCCAATTCTTTTCTGTTAATACACGATTCTATTGTATTCTTTGAGTATAATAGGAGTTAATAAAACATTACTATTCCCCAAAGTTTAGACCTAAACAAAGTATCTATGATTTATAATAGAGATGTTTGATACAGGTGATTTAATCTGTATCAGTATTAAGTATATTAAGTGTAAAGCCATAGGAACGGCGCCAAGAGCCGTGGGATAGATA
>JALVHX010000271.1 GCA_027028805.1 Desulfurococcales archaeon
GCCGCCAAGGGGTCTCCGCCCCAGAGAATGATCGACCGGATAATGGATGCCGTGAACGCGCTCGGGGGATCCACGGTCTCCGGGAACATGAAGAAGGAGCTCCTCGTCATGCTGGCCAGGCCTGCTCTGGTGGAGGCCGTGTATAGGGGGGCGTCGTATAAGGGGAGCGAGACGTTGCTGGGCGTCGTCGTGGACAAGGTCTCGGCGGCGGCTAGGAGGGAGACGCCGTCGGAGACCTATGCTCTCCGCGACGAGAGCGGGGCCATCGTGGCCTACGGCACAGTGTCCGGCTCCGTTGAGGAGGCAATCGTCTATATGATCTATCTGCCCCTGAAGGCCCTGATAGGATACGATGCCCGGGTGTATAAGCGGAGTAGCTTCACCGGGGAAAACGTTGCGGCCGGGGAGACGTGTAGGGGCACGATAGAGGTGACGATAGAGGAGCACGCGGCCCCTATAAAGCACGGCCTCCCGCTCTCCATGAAGCGAGCCCTCCTCGACGCAGAGAATGGCGTCGTGGTGCTGGCGGGCCACTATTTCTCGGATCCCGTCGCCAGGAGGGTTGGCCGAGACATAGTGGTGGAGAACAACGGCGACGACCCCGCCGGGATACTCGTGGTTGATAAGAACAACAAGACGTTCACCACAGGCTACGCCGGCCCCCACGGCAGGGCGGTGGTGAGGGGTGAGGGTGATGTGCTGGGGGACAGGGAGCTCCACGCGCTCTCGGCCGCCGGCTACGGCGACCCCTATGTGGCTGTCAGGGTTTTCTTCACGGTGGGCGTCCTCGCAACAGGCGTTATAACGGCGCTTGTCGGCTATATGACGGCTATAGAGAAGGAGGCTGAGGAGAGCTATGAGGAGGAGCTGAGGGAGAAGAGGAGGAGATACGAGGAGTCGTGAACAACGAGGATCTCCTCGGCCCCGCATCCTATCCTAGGGTGTTCTCCGCGAACCTCTCGTATCTCTCTATATCCTTTCTCGACACAGGGGGCTTGATCCTCTTTATAGCCTCCAGGAGATCCTCTCGTGTAACAGGCTCCACGTGGTAGCGTAGCTCCTCCAGGGTCTCCACCCTGTTTATCCTGCCCGCCGCCTCGTATATGCCGGGGTTGGCTCTCCTCAGCATGCGTATAACCGCTTCCCTGCACACGTTCGCTATGTCTCTCCCGCTATAGCCCTCGGTTAGCTCGGCGAGCTCCTCGTATGTGATCCCCTTTACCTCGAAGCCTTTCTTCTCGAGGTGTAGGCGGAAGAGCTGGATCCTCGCCTCCTTGTCCGGGAGGGGCACGTAGATCTTCTTGTCGAACCTGCTGAGTATGGCCTCGTCGAGGAGCCAGGGCTTGTTCGTCGCCGCTATAATGATCACGGGCTTCTCCATCTTCTTGGACTTGAACCCGTCGAGCTCTGTGAGGAAGGTCTGGACAACGCCTGTGGCGGCCTCCCGGCCGGTGTCGCGTCTCGCGACAAGGCTCTCTATCTCGTCGAAGAATATTATGCTGGGAGCCCTCCTGTAGGCTACGCGGAATATAGCGGCTATCATCCGTGGGCTGTCCCCCACATACCTGCTCAGGACACGGTCAACGCTCACGTTGAAGAAGGTTGCCCCCAGCATGTTGCTGGCCGCCATGGCTAGCATGGTTTTACCGGTTCCCGGGGGCCCGTAGAGGAGGAAGCGTCGCGGGGGCTCGACTCTCACCGGCTTATCCGGCCTCGCCAAGCTATAGATGATCGCCTCTATCAGGCTCTTCTTGGCCTCCTCCAGCCCAACTATATCGTCCCATGAGACATCCGCCCGGGCGACAAGCTTCTCGGCCTCGGCCTCGAACTCGGCGTCCAGGCCCCCTATCTCCTCTCCCTCCCCTCCCCGCTTCCTTCTCCTAGCGATCTCGGCCGCGCCGCCCCTCGCAACGATAACCCTCCTAGGCTCCCCGAGCGTCTCCGCGATCCTCTCATACTCCTCCGCCATCTCCAGGTATTTCCCGGCGCTCCACGGCCTATACCTGGCCAGCTCCCGGAGAAGCTCCGCGGCCTTCAGGGCGCTCGCCCTCGCCGCCGCATAGTCTCCGCTACGATAGGCTTCCTCAAACCTCTTCTTGGCCCTCAGGATCTCCTCGTAGAGGAAGCTCGAAGCATCTATGCTCAAGACAACCATCACCCCCTTATTCCTCCTGGGCGGCGCGGCCCCCCAGCCTTTGTCTCAGGGCGGGGGAGGAGGGGAGGGTTTTTCTAGGCTTCTCTCGTCTCTTTTTCCTTCTCTTTTCTCTCCTCTTTTTCTCCA
>JALVHX010000272.1 GCA_027028805.1 Desulfurococcales archaeon
CCGGGAACACACGATCGGTGATCTACTATATATGAGCGTAAGGGATTCCGTTACGAGCCGCGGAGCCGAGGAGCTCCTCGGCGAGAAGATCCTGCTCCTACCCCTCGCCCTGGCCTGCGGGAGAATAATGGCGGAGAACAAGGGAACACTGGATCCCGGAGAAACCGCGGAGACTGCGCGCAGAATACTGGCAGAATACTCGAGCATAGATGACTCCGTCATGCTCTACAGGGCCATTAGGCTAGCCGCCCCCGCCGGGCTCGCCGGCGAGCCCGAGAGCGGGTATCCCAGCGTCTGGAGCGATAGATACGAGGAACAGCTACGCGATCGATCACTCAGGCTATGGGATATAGTGGTGGATGCTGCTCGCCGCGAGCTCGTTTTCGACGAGCTCCTATGCGGCTACTGCCGCAGCCTCGAGGCATTGGAGGAGGCCGCCGGAGCTGATCCGGGGCTAGACGGGTTCATTGTCGAGGCTTATCGTTATCTTCTGAGACGCTACCCCGACACCCTGATCGCGCGGAGACACGGCTACGCGGCAGCCCTAGAGGCCTACGAGGCCGCCAGGAGGGCGATGGATCCCGTGGACTATATTGTCCTCGACGCGGTTTTTCGTAGAAGAGGATGGAACCCTGGAAGCATAGCCGATATAGCCGCCGCGGCCACTGCACTATACCTGCTCCGGGCGGGGAAGATGGGGGATGGATGAGAAGCTATACATTGATCTCTCAAGGGTCTATGGGAGCCTGCTAGACAGCCTCATAGAAGCCGTTATGCGGCCGCCTGCACGCCTATATATACGCGTGAACACTCTGAGGATACAGCCGGGAGAGCTCCTCGATAGACTTAGGAGAAGAGGACTCGACGCGCGCCAGGATCCCTATTTACGCGAGGCCCTCTATTTCCCCCTAAAGAGGATTGCCGAGAACCTGCCTCTCCTACCCGGCCGCATAGTAGTGGATAGATACGCGGCCGAAAGCATCATGATGGGCGCCAACGTCTATGCTCCCGGGGTAATAGATGCCGAGGGGTTTGGGCGCGGGGACACTGTCTCCGTCATCGATCCATGGGGCCGCGTTGTCGCGCACGCCGAGGCCGTTGTAGGGGCTCATGAGGCGCGGCGGCTTACGAGGGGCCTGGTGGCCTATACTTCTAGGCCTCTCTACAAGGCCCCGGCTATAAGGGATCTACCGGAGTACGGGGAGGGCCTGTTTTATCCCCAGGGGGTGCCGTCTATGGCGGCCGCGCATATTCTCAGGCCCATGCCGGGCGAGAAGGTTATAGACATGAACGCGGCCCCCGGCGGCAAGACAAGCCACTTCATAGAGTATAGCGGGGGCTTGGCGCATGTCTTCGCTTTCGAGAGGAGCTGGGCCAAGGCCGCGAGGGTTATGGAGACTATTCGGAGGCTGAGAATACCCGGGCCCGTTGTCATGGTATATGATTCCCGCTACTCCGACAGGGTTCTCGTGGCCGCCGACAAGGTTCTAATAGATCCACCGTGCACGGGGCTCGGCGTGAGGCCTAAGGCGAGGCTAACTGTTTCGTGGAGAGATGCAGAGGTTGCTCAGAGATATCAGAGACAGTTCCTGGAGGCCGCGGCCCGCTATATGCCGCGGGGGAGTCTCCTGTTGTACTCTACCTGTACACTGACGTTTATAGAGAACGAGGTGAACGCGCTCCACGCCGTGGGCCTGGGCTTTGAGAGCATTGAGGCGGATGAGGCCCCTCCCTATAGTGATAAAGTATACTATGGGGACCTCGTGGCGTACAGGTTCAATGTTCTCGGCCACGACACGCCGGGCCATTTCTATGCTCTCCTGCGCCGCCGCTGAGGCCTCCGGGCGAGCCTGGCCCCGCACACGGGGCAGGTGTCCTCGTCTCCTCGAGGCGACCTGTAGCCGCATACGGGGCAGAAGAGAACGTATCTCCTAGGCTCCCTTATGCCCTCTGTGCGGAGAGGCTTATACGGGATCCCGAGCTCTAGGAGGGTGTTTTGTAGACTATAGTCGTCGGTGAACACGACCACGCGCCCGTATCTCTCCGCGAGCTCTAGCGCGAGGGCTGCAACCCTCTTGTCGGTCTCAGACAACGCGACGTGCTCGCCGAGCCTCTTAGCCGCCTCCTCCACCCTCCTATACGCCTCGTCGCCGGGCTCCCCTATCCTTATCCTCCCGATGCTCAGGGCCAGCTCCAGGGCCTCCCTGCTCTCCCTATCCCTTGTCTCCTCGACGCACTCCTTCACCGTATATATATCGGCGCCGCCGTGGTATAGGAGCTGGTACTTGGCTATTAGCGCGGTCGTATCGAGGACGAACGCCTTCCTCTTACCCGAACCTGAGAATCCTTTTGCCGAGCACATGGCGGAGCCTGTCCTCCCGCAACGTGAACCTGGCCAGCCTTATCGGGAGCCCGTCCGCCTCGACGGAGACGCTGCTTCCCCCCGGATAAGTATCTATGTGGGCCCCGTCTATGTATAGGTCATAGTAGTCTCTCGGCGTGACAACTATTCTCGAGAACGGGTCCAGTACTATGGGCCTTATATTAAGGTTCATGGGATTAAGGGGTGTGACCACCATGCAGTATACCTGGCTACATATAAAGGGGCCTCCGGCAGAGAGGTTGTAGGCCGGCGAGCCCGGCGGCGTAGACGCTATTACGCCGTCCCCCTCCAGGATCAACGTGCTCGCCATGAAAGGAGTCCTTATATCGATCCTCATTATCAGCACGTGGCCCGCGTGATGGTTGAGGACGAGTAGCTCGTTTAACGCGTAGTGGCGGGAGCCCCCCACGTCGACGGTTATGCGGGCCATGTGCTCTATATAGAACCTACCCTCGATAACCCTTCTAACAGCCTCGGCGGGGTCAACGTCTTCCTCGTATAGGGCTGTGCGCCGGCCACAAGGTATGGGGAGTATGATCGGGTTTCTCTCCTTTATCAGTCTCGCGGTCTTTAAGAGGCTTCCATCGCCGCCCAGGCTTATCACGAGATCAGCTCTCTCGACGTCCTCGCGGCGGGCCTCCTCAACCCATTTAGCCAGGGGCCTATAGCCGTGGTTCTTGAGCTCATCCTCTATGACGCGGAGTATTTCTACGCATCTATTGCTCGGCTTATATATTATGGTTACATCCCTATACTGCAAAACCAGCCCTCCACGCCTTCTCCCTGGCTGAGCTATATTTTTCCACCCACCGGCTACATGTTATTTGTTGCGGTGACACGTCTTGGTGCTGTGTCTCTGCGTAGAGCCCCGGTGCGCGGAAGACGCGCGGAGAAGACTACGCTCCCTGGGACTCTTGTCCAGGAGACACCGGGTCGTAAGACACGGGGGTCTCATTTGTTTCCCCCTGGCCGCGCTGCCCCCGGGGTCCCTGGCTATTACTGGTTGCTCTCACAGGATACTGGATCTAGAGGCCCCGCTTCTCCCCGAGAAGCCTGGCAGGCCTCTGAGGGGCTTCGATATCGTGGGCGGCGTCGTGATTGTGAGGGCTAACGCCTTGGAGGGCATTGACCAACAGGTGTTCATAGAGGAGGTTAGGCGCCTGTATCCCGGGGTGAAGGCGATTTATGTGAAGGAGGGGACCTGGGGGGAGCATCGTGTGGGCCGCCTCCGCCTCCTCTGGGGTAGGGAGGTGGAGTATGTTGAGCACCGTGAGCATGGGCTGAGGCTGTGGATACCTATTCATAAAGCATACTATAATCCTCGTCTATCCACGGAGCACCGCCTGGTGGCTGAGAGCGTTGTGCCGGGTGAGAGGATCATAGACATGTTCGCGGGGATAGGTGGTTTTTCTCTACACATTGCTAGTCTAGCCGACGCCCTCGTCGTGGCCAACGATATAAACCCATACGCCGTGGAGGCGGCTATAAGAAACGTTGAGATGAACAGGAAGAGGCTGCGGGGCCGCATAGTCGTGGTTATGAGCGATGCCGCCCAGCTACCCGTGATCCTTAGGCCGGGCTCGTGGGACAGGGTGATAGCTAATCTACCCCATGGCTCAACGATGTTCAGGGATGTCTACGAGAGGCTTCTCCGGAGAGGGGGCCTGTTGATGCTATACCTGGTCGCCGGGGAGGCCGGGGAGGCCCTGCTCCGCATCAGAGAGGAGCTTGGAGAGGGATGGATGGTGGCCGGGTGGAGGAGGGTTCTCGAGTACTCTCCTCGCCGCTATATTTATAGATTCAATCTCATCAGGCTCTAGCACAACTAGCAGGGCCCGCAGCATCGACCCCCTCCTAAGGGCCTCCACGAGGCCGCGATCTATGTGGCGCGCCGCCTTAGAGGAATAGATGGCCAGGGTAGCGGGCTCCACGTAGCCGCTTCTCCTCACAATAATCCTCCTACAATCCCCAAGCACCAGGCGCCCAGAGCCGTGCGCCACGACGAGATCGCGGGCGCCGCCGGCCTCCAGGAATATAAGGAGAAGGGATCCATCACGGCGCAGTATCTCACGAAACCCTTTATCCAGGTCGCAGAGCGCCTTGTCGGCCCCAACACCTATTATACAGTCCCCGCGGAGCGTTACCTCCTCCTCCCTAGTTATCTCAAACGTGGTCGGATGCTCAGCCCTTATATTAGGGTGGCCGTGCGCGGTCACAACCTCTACCATCATATTATAGATACAACCCCCAGGGGCTTGTCGAGGCCGCCATAGCTTGCCCGGTAATATGTTGTCGCCGGGCTCCATGAGTTAGCGTAATTAGGGTGTTGGGGATGGAGAGAATGGGCGAACCCGTGCCGTATTGGTGGGCCCGGGGGGATTTGAACCCCCGGCCACCGGGTTATGAGCCCGGCGCTCTGCCTGGCTGAGCTACGGGCCCTTTTTCCCTGCTCGCTACGCCTGTATTGTCTTGTTGCGCTACGTGGATATATTAAGTTTTCCCGGGGGGCTAGGTTCTCCAGGACTCTAGGTATTTCTTCTGTTCAGGGGTGAGCTCATCGATCTCTATCCCCATGGCCGCCAGCTTTTCTCTGGCCACGCCTCGGTCGATCTCTAGTGGCGGGTTCATGAGGCGGGGCGGTAGCCTGCCCCTGTTCTGGTAGAGGTATTTTAGTGCGAGGAACTGGTTGGCGAAGCTCATATCCATTACCTCGCTGGGGTGTCCTTCTGCCGCGGCGAGGTTGACGAGGCGGCCCTCTGCGAGAAGGTATAGGCGGCGGCCGTCGGGCAGCGTGTACTCGTCCACGTTGGGCCTTATCCTCTTCTTCTCAACAGCCAGCTCCTCTAGATCCTTCACGGATACCTCTACGTTGAAGTGGCCGCTGTTGGCGAGTATGGCTCCGTCCCTCATTTTGAGGAAGTGTTCTCTCCGTATAACATCCCTGTTGCCCGTTGCGGTTATGAATATGTCTCCTATCTCCGCGGCCCTGCTCATGGGCATGACCTCGTATCCATCGAACACGGCTTCGAGGGCGCGTATGGGATCAACCTCGGTCACGATCACTCTCCGGGCTCCGAGCCCCCGCGCCCTGGCCGCTATGCCGCGGCCCACCCAGCCGTAGCCGGCTACCACGACGACCTTGCCAGCTATGAGTATGTTCGTCGCCCTCATTATCCCGTCGAACGTGCTCTGGCCCGTCCCATACCTGTTATCGAACAGGTGCTTGGTGTAGGCGTTGTTTACCGCTATAACGGGGTAGCGGAGGAGGCCCTCTTTCTCGAGGGCGCGTAGCCTGATCACGCCTGTCGTGGTCTCCTCGGTGCCCCCTATTATACTGGAAGCCTTGTCCAGATACTCGGAGTGCAGGAGGCTATGGAGATCACCCCCGTCATCGGTTACGAGGTCGGGGGATGCCTCCGCAACACCTCTTATACAGCCCCAGTACTCATCGCTACTCATACCCCTCCACGCACACACCTCTATCCCCTGCTCAGCCAGATACGCCGCGACATCGTCTTGCGTGGACAACGGGTTGCTCGCCGCCAGATACACCTCTGCGCCCGCATCCCTTAGGGCGAGAGCCAGCACCGCCGTCTCCTTGGTTACGTGGAGAACGCATCCTATCCTTAGACCCTTGAAAAGCCCTGAGCCCTTGTATCGTCTACGTAGATTCATCAGGACAGGCATGTGTCTCTCAGCCCAGTAGACCTTCAGGGAACCCTGCTCTGCGAGGCCTCTATCACGTACACGGGTAACCAAGACCGATACGCCCCCCATACCTAACGGCGAGTGAAGCGATACAATGATACCACTACCCCGAGAAGGCTATATTTAACGCTTTATCCGCACAGCAGGCTTCACGTGGACACGGTTTCCCTCAACGCCTGCCGCGGCCCCCTATCCTCCTACGCCTTATCAGCCTTAGCGCCAGATACGTCGCGGAGGCCGCCGCGAGCCCTGATACTAGGTAGCACGTCGCCGTGTCTCCGACGGCTCCCTGGCCCGGGGATGATTCACCAGTGTTTTCCCCGCCCCCGCTTCCCGGCGACCCTGCTCCCGAAGAATTGTTTCCTGTCTCCATGGCTCCAGACGCTATGTAGACCAGGCCGCCTGTCTCGCTCAGCTTCCCCCACGTGTTCTTCTCGCTGATGTATCGGATCTGGTTTGCCGGGCCGGCCGCGCCCGGCTCCGCCGAGGCGGCTATTGAGGCTATATCGCTTCTCCCTAGACCCTGTAGCGTCCCGGAACCTGTGAGGACTAGGAGCTCGTATAGCAGCACCGCCGGGAGCAGTGCGGCGAGCCTGTTCCCTATAAGCGGCCGCGGCTGGGTTGATGCCAGGTAGTGCTCTATATCTATCTCCTCC
>JALVHX010000273.1 GCA_027028805.1 Desulfurococcales archaeon
CACAGGTCTCTCGGAGGGATCAATCCCGTAGACCCTCACCCTTCCCCGGGTGGGCCTATATACGCCCATTATAAGCTTCAGCATCGTAGACTTTCCGCTCCCATTGGGGCCTAATAGGACATTGACTCTGCCCGGCTGTATCCTCAGAGAGACTCCGCGAAGGGCCTCGACGCCGCCCTCGTAAACCATGTATACGTCGCTTAGCTCTATCACGACGCCATGCACCGCCTATGTTCAACGCTAGGCCTGCTTTTATTAGAGAAGAATACCCGGGCCCCCTTTATCGGTGACGCCGGTAAATATAGAGCGATGCTGAGGCCGCGATAATGATCGCGGCTGCCAAGACGTGTATCATGTATCCCGCGCCAGGGGCCTCCGCCGCTTTCCCGGCAGACCCTTCTTCCCCGCCTCCCTGGCTGCCCGGGTTATACACCATACAGCTCCCGGCCTCCCCCACACCTATGCTCTCCACCAGGGAGGCATTGGCCGTGACTACGTCGGCCGAGTACTTGTCTCCGGACACTATTGCCTGTACAAGTATGCCTGTATCGACGCTATAGTATAGATCCGCCGCATAGCCTCCGCCGAGCAACAGGACATGATACGTGTTTACCGTTACTATTCTGTCACCGATGCTCAGCTTAACCCTGTCAACGCCGACGCCGGTGAGGTTGCTTCGAGACAGGTCGAGGCACAGGGGGAGAGAGATATTGGAGCCCGGGAGCGGGAGCGTAGAATTATAGGAAACCGGTGCGCCGCCGAGGTAGACCGTGGAGTTGTGGGGATAATATACTGCATAATATATATCGCCGCCCGCCTCAACCATGTAGTGGATGGCCGTAGGCTGGGCCAGGGCCAGGAGAGCGGCCGCGAACAAAGCGATCGGAGCCAACCCAGGCGCCCCGTCAACGCGTCCTGTTAACCCGTATAGTTCGGGGATCATTATCGGCTACTCCTTCTTAATAACAACACGGTGATCGAAAGCCGGTTCCCGGGGGAGCAGTGCTAACAATAGCTAATAGTGAATAGATACGCTATATATGTAAGCGTTACCGATAAAACATATCCCAGGATCAGCTGGTAGGCGTCGTGTTTCCCGAGATGATGCCTCGCCGCAGCCACCAGGGCCGAGAACACGTAGAGAGCCAGCGCCTCGTGGACGTGTCCTATGAGAAGCATGTATGTGGCTGGCCCCGCTATCCCTACGACGTGGAGGCTGATCTTGTAGCGGAGCGTTATGATCCATGCCGCGGCCCCGTTTATCATATAAGACGCGGCGAGAAACACTGCGTGGAACCCCAGGCCCGCGAGACACGCGGCTGCGAATGCGGCGGCGTAGCAGAGCTCTATAAGGGCTAGTGGGAGGACCCGGCTACCCCTCTCCGGGTAATCCCATTCAACCCCCTTCTTCAACGCTATTAAGCCCGTCACCGCGACCGGTATAACGGTATAGGCGGCTATGGATAAGGCCGCCGCCCACGCCCCTATCTCTCCGCCAACGAGAAGGGATAAGACCACATAGAGGGCCACGAAGGGCGCGGCGAATATAATGGAGAGAGCTGTGGCTGCTGGACGCCAGTCTCTCACCCTCCCCCGTAACCCCCGCGCCACGCTACTCGTTGCTGGTAGCCTCTATAGCTACCCCGCGGACAACGTGCTCGAACCCCTCTATGTGCGGCGCCACAACATAGACCTTCTCATCGACAACAACGTCTCCCTCAACCCTGTTCGAGTAGCTGACCACGTACATGGGAAGCATAAACACTACTCTCCCATTACTTCTAACAGGGTTGAAAGAAAGAATCGCGTCAAGCTCCGAGGGCTTCAACGGAAGCTCCTTCTCTACCTCGCGCTGATGCCTTATAGCGACGAGATCAGAGCTATGCGCATCCCATTTCTCAACAGCCTCCCTCACCACGTCCTTGACAACCTCGCGGAAATCGCCTTCAACGACCCGTTCACCCACAACAACGCCGCGCTCGGCCTCCACAATGATCGTCTTCCCACGCATACCGCCCAGCGCCCCACCTAGCCCGTTATCCTGGATCCGTCGATAAAAACACCTACTACATCAACACTGTCTCTGATGCCTAATATATTAAAAATTAGCTCACGCGATCACGTAGATGCACCGACACCGGACACCCTATGTTAACCCATCGTCTCGGAGAACAGGCTGGGTCCAACGAAACCGTATTATGAGGCATAGGATACAGCGGCTCCATGACCCAACATAGAGAGCATTGGATGGATATGATTAGGG
>JALVHX010000274.1 GCA_027028805.1 Desulfurococcales archaeon
TCATGTACCACCATGTCCTTATCCATAATGCTTAAGAGCCTCCTAGAATATTCGGCAACTTCCTGAGGTACTGTGGGTTCGCATAATGCTCTCTGACGGCACGAGAATATCTTATTAAAATTAAATATACCATTACCCGTTATTTCCGGCTCGTATATAGCTTTTACATATCTTTCCCCCCTCGGCCCTGTAGGGTTCATGATCACTATTGCCCATATGCTTCGCAAGAGACTTAATGGTATATTTATGGGATGCGATGAAAGCCTTTCAAAAACCATCTCTGGAGTTTCGGCATGCATTGTTGTAGCAATACCATGTCCGAGGCGCGAGGCCTGTATTAATAACCGCGCCTCCTCTCCTCTAACCTCACCCACAATTATATAGTCAGCTCTTCGTCTCATTGAAAACTTCAGTAATTTTCTAAGGCTTATGTGGTATCTATCATCAAGGGCTGGGCGCGCCACAAGAGGATCCCATAGGCCAGTCGAACCTGTTATCTCGGGCGTGTCCTCGATTGTAACAACTCTTCTACTAGGCGGTATAAGGGTTAAGAGGGCCTGGAGCAGCGTTGTTTTACCGGAACCCATGGGGCCCGCTATTATTATTGATCCCCGTAGGTCTAGTACAAGCCATAAATAGGCTGCCTGCAACGGGGTAAGCGCATAAGAGTTTATGAGACTCGTTATTATGAGGCTTTCTCTTCGTTTTTTCCTCATAACGAAGCTGCTACCTTTTCGAGATACCTCCCTACCATAGGTCAGTGCTAGCCTTGCTCCCTCCCTTGTAAGACCCTCTGCTATAGGGGTGGCTAAACTTAAATGCCTACCTATTTTTCTAGCCAACATTAGAACATGTTTCTCCATAAATCGTGGCTTAAGCTTTATATTTGTGGGCATCCAACCATACCAGCTCATTTCCCTATGTATAACCCTGATAACACCATCCTCTTCGTTACCCTCTGCCTCTTCCACACCATCATCAAGTATAATAGGGTAGAGAACCCCATAGCCACTCTTTATCTTACAATAATGATAAAGTATTGTATTAGGCTCAGCATAAAAGTATTCTATGGCCTCCGGCTCCCTGCACGACCTCTCAACAGTCTCTATAACACACTCTAATCTATCGCACTTAGGCTTATTTATATAGAGACATGATATTATACGAGCAGCAACATCAATATCGATCTCTGGCTCGTGAACGAAATATCTTAAACCATCCTCTTCCTCTGCAATAACTATTCTTGCCGAGTCGACAAAATACTCTTTTAAGATATTACCTGTTACGCGCGGCGGCTTTATAGTTATATGAATCAACTGTTCCTTAATTATATCGAGAATAGAAGTAGTATTAATAAAATAATTTATACTTTTTCCATAAAAAATATTTTTCTTTAATAACATGTTTATCTCCCTCTATAGTTTTTATAGAATCACTATGTTTAACGTAACACACGCATCCTTATAGGCTCGGTTTCCTGGTCATCGTAGCCGACTATAACGTAGTGTGCGCGCTCGGTATTGATCGTCCTATTAGCAATAGTATATACTAGCGTGAAACCCTTCGTCTCTCCCGGCCCCACTATCTGGCTTGTTTTTATAGTTATGTTTTCCGGCAGTATGATGACGTATTTTATGATTGCCTCACGTGTTCCCACATTAGTAGCTTTTATGTTCACATACATGGTGCCGTTATCAACCAGCATCGTCGCAGATGAGACTGCTAGGCTACTGTAGTCTTGGGGCGAACTAAGTGCATTAAACATATAGTTATACAGCATCACACCGCCAGCTACTGTTATTATGAGCAATATTGCTGTGGCCACTAAAGGCGATATAGCCCTCATGCTACCACCATCATTGAAAAAGCCGATTTACTCGCGTTGCATATGGACAAAAATATATTACCGCAAGAGGGTAGGGGATGAGCGAAAATATTTTACATGTTTTTGCATAAATCACTATACCAATAAATTAGCAGTTATATAGCTGGATAAGCCTCTCCGCTTAAAAGAGTGTTTGATTGTTAAAGTATTAACGAGCAAACGCATAGGCGGCAAGGAGGGATATTGCTTTGGCAACGACAAGCGAGGCGGCGCGATTTAGACACATCAGCCCAGCTGAGTTCTTTGCAAAATACAAGGAGATCGCGGGGTTTGGGAACCCTTCCCGAGCCATGTACCAAACCGTGCGCGAACTCGTCGAAAACGCTCTAGACGCCACGGATTCCCATGGAATTCTACCTAATATTAAAATTATAATATCGAGGCCGGCGAGTTCAACTAGCTCAAACCACTATACAATAACCGTTGAGGACAACGGCATAGGAATACCGCCACAACATGTGCCCAATGCCTTCGGTAAAGTGCTCTTCAGCTCCAAATATGTCCAACGCCAGACACGGGGCATGTTTGGCCTCGGTGTAAAGGCCGCAATAATATATGCGCAGAAGACGACTGGCGAGCCTGTTGAAGTAGTCACAAGCACGATAGGCTCAAAGAGAATATATTATTTTAAAATAAAAATAGACCTAGCAAAGAACGAGCCAATAATAGTGGAACGTGGCAGTTGGAGAAAAAGCCGAGAATGGCACGGCACCATCGCGTCACTAACCATAGAAGGCGATTGGGGCAGGAGCGCGAGACGCCTCATAATAGAATATATAAAACGCACAGCAGTAGTAACTCCATATGCCAACATAGTCTTTGTTACGCCTGATAAACAAGTGTATTTCTTCAAGAGGACAATAAACAAGCTACCGCCTCCACCTAAAGAAGTAAAGCCTCATCCACGAGGAATAGATTTAACCTTTATCAAAGATCTGATAAAGTCTACGAAAAAGGACACTGTCAAAGATATGCTTGTGAAAAACCTCCAAGGCGTCGGCGATAAAATAGCGGAAGACGCGTTAAGGCTTGCCGGAATAGATCCAAACAAAAGTCCTCATAAACTAAGCGACGATGAAATAAAGCGACTAGTTGCCGTGCTCAGAGGAATAGACCCCGACTATCTATATAGACTACAGGGCAGCGTAGGGGAAAAAACCGTTGCAGAGGCCATCTCGGAGAACATAGTTGGTATAAAATATGAGCAGGCAATAGCCGCTGCTAAAGAAGCCGGAATAGACCCACAACGTCTCTACGCTGAGTTATCTGAAGAAGAGATAGATTCCCTTGCAAAAGCTCTTAAGAGGTTTTATCCAAGATACAAAGCACCAAGTTCCGAATCACTATCTCCTCTCGGCGAAGAAATAATAATAGAAGGACTAAAGAGAATATATCACCCAGAATTCGTTGCCGCAACAACCAGGCGCCCCTCAGCATATCAGGGCCATCCTTTCATAGTAGAAGTCGGGATAGCGTACGGGGGCAAGATACCGAGCAGAAACCGGCCCCAGCTACTAAGATACGCTAACAAGATACCTCTTCTAAGAGAATCCTCGGATGATATATCTTGGAAAGTTGTTATGGGCTTATCGAGCAGGCGTGCCGCAGCGGAGATAGACAAAGATAAAGCTATGAGAGAATTCTGGAGCCAGTACGGAGTAGAATTCCCTGCCCCCCTTGTTGTTCTTACACATATATGTAGCACTAAAATACCGTTTACCGGCGTAGGTAAGGAGTCGATAGCGGATGTGCCCGAAATAGAGAGGGAGCTTCGTCTAGGATTAATGGATGTAGCGAGAAAACTAAAACGCTATCTAACCCAGAAGAAACTGGAGGCTGAGAAAAAACGACGTGTCATAGTGCTGGCAAAATATATACCCGAGGTAACCCGTTCGCTAACAATAATAGCAAAAGACATTTTCGGAAACGGAATCGAGGAGAAGCTCAGGAATAAACTAATAGAGCTGGCCGCGCACCGTATTGGGATCGAACAAGAAGAGGTAAAAGAAATTGTTGATTCCGTGGAAACAGGTGTTTAAACAATTGTATTACAATAAACAGGATCCAGGGGGATGGAAACATGTCTGTTTCTAGTGTAGATAAACGCGTTAGAGAACATGGAATAAGGCTTTTCCGCGAGAAATTCGGGAAAATAGTTAAAAACATACTGGAGAACAAGCCACCTGTATTACTTATACCTAAACGTACCCTATCAAATACAATCTATGATGAGAAAAACAAAATGTTATTGCTCGGTCCAGAATATTTACGTAGAAGTTTCTTTGACATGAATGAGGCAAAGAAGTTTATGCAGACAATGCTTATGGCTTCCATAATATATGATGCATTGGTAAACAATGAGTATCCTACGATACGCGATATATACTATAGAGGAAAACATACCATAAGGGTAAAGAAGAAAGGCATGCGTATGGAAGAAGAGAACACTTGGGATAAACAAAGCGAAAGCGATAGTGTTATACGTGACATAGAAGTGTATCTAGGCATTCTTCGCGAAGAGCTCCTGATCCTCAGTAAGGAGAAAGGGAAAGTTGTGGGAAATATGCGTATTAGGAGCGGAGACGATGTAATCGATCTAAGCAGAATGGGTCATGGAGCCTATTCTATAGAGCCCACCCCGGATCTCATAGAATTCTTAGATGTTGACGCGGAGTTCGTGCTAGTAGTTGAGAAAGACGCCGTCTTCCAGCAACTTCACAGATACGGGTTCTGGAAAAAATATAAGGCCATACTTATAACTAGTGCAGGCCAACCTGATCGCGCTACCCGTAGATTCGTCAGACGCCTAAACGATGAACTCGGCCTACCTGTATATATACTAGCTGACAGCGATCCCTATGGATGGTATATATATAGTGTTTTCAAAATAGGCTCAATAACTCTATCATATGAAAGCGAACGGCTCGCAACTCCCGCCGCCCGCTTCATAGGGGTCAACATGACGGACGTCTTTGGAACCTCAATACTTAACATAAACAAGCTAAAGAAAAAACTGCCCCCAGACATTGTAGAAGCTATATCAAAATTACCTCCTAAAAAACCATATCTCAGTGAAAGAGAACGCAGAAACTATATCATTAAGGCAAAACCGAAAGATGTTGAAAGAGCTATAGAGCTATGCGGATATGATGTCGCGGACGCGTGTCTAGGAAACGTGCGTGACGAAAAAATAAGAAAGGCCATACGGGGCAAAGAAGGTATACCAGGGTACCCATGGTTTAGGAAACCGGAATGGATCAGAGAGCTATGTATATTCTTCCACACCCTGGCAAAACTCGAGATAGAGGCCATCGCTAGCAAAGGACTGAGGTTTCTTGCAGACAAGTATATACCACAAAAAATAGAAACAGGTGATTGGATAACTTAAAATAAGTAGAAAACTATTCTTACTTCTTACTGCTATTCTTTTCACGTATATTATTCATACATTCAACTATTTCCGCATCAGATACTATAGCAATCCTTCTATTAAAGGATTTCCAGATTATAAATAAATCTTTTATCTCATTATCAGTTATTTTCGGCTCATATGTTATTACTATATCACCATAATGTACTATAGAATCTATTTTATATGGATAGTTATAGTGTATATAATAAAACGATGTTACACCCATATATCTTAGTTGTAACGAAATATTATATAAATACCACATTATATTTTCATGTCTTTTTAGATCTATTAATAATCTTATTCCTCTAATTATTAATAAGTCTATTTTATTTTTTGTTAATATTCTTATAAATTTATTATATAATTCCGACATTGGAAATAATAATGGATTCAATGAATAATGTATATTAATTATTTTATCTATAATATTTTCATTATATCCTAGGCTCTTTAACAACTTTTTCATTCTACAAATCATAGCGCTTGCAGGTATGTCGTAGCTTATTATTCCCATCTTAAGACCATACTCCGCAGCTAATAATAAAGGCAGGCCATAATAGGCATCTGGCGTGTTAGTTGTCAATGGATATAATAACATGACTTGACTACCTTTATAGATCCCACCTAGTGTTCTATCGATATTTCTACAGGGTAATCTCATCTTTTTACCAGATATAATAGCCGGTATTTGTTCTAGCATGGGCGGTGAATACGCTGAGATCAACTCGTGCTCGGTTATGCTAAATGGTATCTCACCTAATACTATCCTTCTGCCCCTGATTTTTCGAAATACAAGGCTTCTCGTCAACAGGCCATTAATAGTCCTCGTACGTAGCTCTATGAACGCATCAGCTATATACTCCAATATGCTTGGAGCTTTCTCATGTCTCGATAGATCTTCTATTAATATTAATAATCCCTTACTATGGCTACTTATTTCATAAAGAGAGGCGTGTAGAAAATTCCTTGCCTCAGCATCACTAAGCCATTCTAAGAGGCTTGTAATGGAGTCAACTACTACTATATCATAACCCCGGTTCATTAGATAGTCCTTTATCACCTCTGAAATCATTATCACCGTTTCCTGGCCCTTAATGGCTTCAAAATACATGAACTCAAATTTTCCCCTCGGAATCCGCTGGAGATCAATGCCAAGCATTTTCATATACATAAAGAACTTTTCTGGAGTCTCAGCCACGCTAATATATAGGGCTTTAGAACCCCTCTCAACCATGTTAGTATAAACTATCTTTGTAGCGAGAGTAGTTTTACCTGTACCAGGCTCACCAGCTATAACGAGCAACGTGCCTGGAGGAAATCCGCGAACTATATCATCGATCCCCGAAACACCTGTTTTATACATAACTTATACCCCCACGGTCTAGCCGGGGGCACAATTCCCTTGATATCCAACTATCATATTT
>JALVHX010000275.1 GCA_027028805.1 Desulfurococcales archaeon
TACGTTGACGGCCTCGAACACGAAGGTGTCGTTGAACACGGTGGCTCCGGGGACGGTGTAGGTGTGGATATATGTTGGTGAGAGCCCGGGCGGCGTTAGCTCGACGCGGTAGGTGCCGGGTGTGACATAGAGTATTGTCTCGTTGGCGGCGGATGCCTGGGAGAACGCGTCGTAGCCGCTCCCGGTGCCGTACTTGGCTGTGTAGCTGTAGCTTAGCTGTGAGCCGTCGAGGAGCACCGCGTTCACGTGGAGCTCTGATAGGTCGTTGTAGACTATGGTTGTATTAGCGTTGTCGCCGGATACATCGGCCAACCCTATATATGCTCCTCCGCCCGCCATGTAGCTGTACTCGTCTATGCCGAGGTACCGGTAGCTGTCGCGCGCATAGCCTGCTCCACGTATATATAGCCTGTATACGCCCGGCGTGGCATAGAATACGGCGTGGCCGTCGCCGCCGCTTATCCTGCCCCCTATGATATAGCCGTCGCTCGTGTAGAGCACGACGAGTATGTCTTCGACGGGTCTGCCGCCGCTAAGCGTGTAGACATCGATCCTGTGGAGCGTGTATGTATAGGTGTTGTTGAGCGTGGGCACGGTGATTGTGTATTCCGCGCCGTAGCCGAGCAACGAGTACTTGTCGATTGATGCATCGTAGGGGTTGTAGAGGTACTGGCTACCCGGCAGTATCACCCTGTATGTCCCGTTGAGGAGCGCGAGGCTCACCGAGCCGTCGGGGCCAGTGTAGCCGGTGAACACTGTTATGTCCTCGTTGCTCCTGATAATTATCCTCGCACCCGCCACCGGCTCTCCCCGGGGGCCCTGTAGCCTCACCGTCACGTTGTAGCAGGTGAGCGTGACTATGTGGAGGCCGTCCACGTAGATCACGTTGCTCCTGGCCCCGTTGGGGAGCTCGAAGACGTAGTAGCCCCGTGTGAGCCCTATGTATGTTTCTCCGCGGCTCGTGTTGATGGATCTATAGTAGTGGAGGCTGTTGTCGTAGTATACATAGATCCTTATGGCTCCACAGCTCGCGTTCCCCACTATGCCTACCCCCGACATGTTGAAGACGGCGGCCACAGTGTCTCCCGGGCCCAGCGTGTAGGGGCCCTGGGAGTCGCCGTAGCCGGCAACGTTCACGGTGTCGCCGTAGAAGAGCCCTGCTATCCTAACGCTATACGTGCCCGGCGGCGCCACGAGGTAGACGGTGGCTGTCTCGTTGACGCCCAGTCCATAGATGGTTCTCCTGGCCTCGACCTCTCCCGTGAACACCACGTCGAACGTGTCGACGGGGTAGGCTGTGTGTATCCGGGCCGCTATGAGGGCTAGGGGCGCGGTGTAGCCTGTGTCTCCCTCTACCTCTACGGTGTAGCTCCTGCTCCACTCGGATGTATAGATGGTGATGGTGTAGGACGCGTTTTCGAGGTAGAATACCGCGTAGCCGCCGCCCGCGTCGAGGCTCTTGACTACCTGGTAGTCTCCCGCGGGGCCGCTTATTGTTATCCTGGCGTATACCTGGCCGGCCTCTATGCCCTGGGGCAACGGGCTCTCGACGCGGAGCATGCTGAGCTCGTATACAACGTCCACTATGTCGCCGGCGCCGACCTCCACTGTTCTCGGGGTCACGGTGTTGTATGGGAGGAGGACTGTGTAGTTGCCGGGGTATACCGCTACGTATGCTTCTCCGGCATCGTTTGTCTCGACGACGTAGCCGGAGACGCTCACGGTGACGCCGGGTATCCCTGTGTCGCCGTGGCGTACAACTATGTGGAGCACTCCGGCGTTGAGGGATAGGGTGGCGTTATATGTTTCGCCGGGCGTTGAGGCGTCTATTGTTGCGGAGGAGAAGTCTTCTCCCTCCGTGGTGAACGTGTATACCGTATAGGTGGCTGGGACGCCTGCGACGTATACGTCGCCGGTCTCCCCCGTCACCCATACGCCGAGGACGCGGCCGCCCGACTCGACGAAGACGGGTGCGCCTGCCACGCCCAGTGGCCCGTTTCTCACCGTGACGTGGAGGTATACTAGGGGTATGGTGGCGTTTGCCTCGCCTCCCTCATCCACGGTTATGTTGTGGAGCGTGTAGATGGGCTCGCCGGCCGCGTAGGCCTCCACCATATAGGTTGCCGGGGGTAGCTCTAGCTCCAGGGGGCCGTGGGGGGCTGTTAGGTCTATGAAGGCCGCGAGGCCTCCCCTCTCCCCGTTGATCTCCCTGTATACCCTGATCTCGTCTATCGCTATGGCCCCGGCCTCTGC
>JALVHX010000276.1 GCA_027028805.1 Desulfurococcales archaeon
TTTAATTCCCAGAAGCGTCGCCTTATCGCCCGCCATAACCGCCCAGCGGGGCGGGTCTAGTAAATAGTCCTTGTATATACTGGATATGTTCACTATGTAGAGTGCCTGGAGCGTGAATAGGAGGGCGGCGGCCAGGCGACGGGGCAGGGAGTAGATGTAGGCGGCGGCTTCCGGGCTCCTCGGTGCTATTCTCGCGAGGAGCTCCCCGTAGACATCGATCCCCTCGGCCTCCATAGCCTCTATTATATCGTTTATCGTTAACCCGTATTCCCTCAGCAGGTTCACAAGGGCTTTCTCGACGCTTATCCGTGCTACCATTCCACACACTCCCCGCTCAACAAGATCCTCTCCACTACACCCTTATCGTGTTTAACCGGTGTCCTTACAAGCGTCTTCTGCAAATACCTCGGCCTAGTACACTCGACCACGCGGCTATAGAGGTATCCCCTCCTGAGGAATCCGAGGACGCTGGATCTGATCTCCTCCACAGTGTACCCGTCGCCCCCGAGAGGCACTAGCCTGGTATGGGGAGGCCTGAGGGGGCGTAGGAGCCGTCTCTCAACACGCTCCAAACCCCCCTCCTCCTCAACCACGTATACGGGGACAGCGTACTGGGCTACGAGTACACGTTTAGACCTATCCATGAAATACGCGTAGCTCAGCCCTATCCTGAAGTCGCGGGCGTCCAGGAAGAAGCTTCTCGGAAGAAGAAGCCTGAGCCCCATGAGCCTCCACTCAACCCACCCGCCTATATAAGGGTGACAGCTCAGGTTGTCGAGAAGCCACGTGAAGACGGGGAGAGACGCCTCGGGGCCGTCTAGCTGGGATAGGTAGAGGCGGCCGCTCCTGTCACACCTCCACGCGGCGACGAAAACCCTGTCCCCCTCCCTGTTGGACAACACTGATATAACCGCCCTGTGCCCGGCCACGCTTCTCTGGAGAAGAGCCTTGCGCGAGAAGCCGCGGCGGCCCAGCTTCCTCTCATAGCTCTCAAGGTATCGGAGGATCATGGATTCTTTTCTCCTTATCCAGTACAGCTCGAACTTAGCACCCTTCTCTGGAGCCGCCACTATGGCCCCGTTGATGCTTGATCCGCCCTCGCTCGTCACCTCCCATGACTCGGGGAGCCAGATCCTGTTATGGTTCCATGAAACGAGCTTAGCCCTTCTCACCCTCCCCACTCCCCTCCGGGAGAACGAGGACGACAAGCCCCTTCTCCACGAGCATTGTTATATACTTGTACACCGCTATCTCCATGCTCCTCCTCGACAACCCGGTTTCCCTGACAAGCCTCCTAATAATATCCTCAACCGTGTGCCTGCCATCGCATAGGAGCCATACACGCGTCCCCATGGGGTCGAGCACGATCCTCTTATACCTTGGGGGAGGAACTATGGAGACAGCTGAGAGTATCCTGGAGAGAAGCCCCCGGGGCTTTATCTCGACGAGAATGGTGGCGGAGCCGTCGTCCCCCACCTCATAGTCCTCTACCGCACGGACAGGCCTAGCCCTCAGCCATGTCTCCCTGCTAACCCTTACCCCTCTCCTACCCAACGCCCCGCACGCCCCAGGGCCTCATGGTATATCCCGGCCGTCTTCTCCGCCGCCGCCTCCCACGTGTATTCCCCCGCCCTGGCGATACACGAGCTCCTTATAAGCCAGGGCGCCCCAGGGTTCTCCATGAGGAGCTGGGCCACCTCCTCCAAGGGTATCGCCTCCACCAACCTGTTCCAAGCCGCCGTGTATGGCTCGTGGTAGCCGGCCTCCATGGCTAGCACCAGCGACGCCAACGTCGAGGCGAGCTCGGAGGAGTAGCCGGGCCTATGGTGTAGCCCCGTGCCCATAACGCCCGCCTCCCTTACATCGATCACCGTCTCGGCTAAGCCGCCTGTCCTGGAGGCGGCCACCGGGGCGGCGGCGGCCATGGCCTCCACAGCCATTATGCCGAAGGGCTCATATATGCTTGGAGCCGCCATGGCGTCGGCGGCGAGGTGTGCGGGCCTATATATCGTGGCGGCGCGGCCGAACACCGCTCTCAGGTTCTCCGGGTAGAGCTCTACGGCCTCAACGATCTCCTCTATGAGGCGCCGGCTCCCCCACACCGGTATAACGAGGAGCAGTATCCTTATATCGGGCACAGCAGCCACGAGATCCTCTAGCCCCCTGAGGAGTACATGGAACCCCTTCTGCCTCGTAAGCCTGCCCGTCATCAAGACCATGGGGCCGTCTCCGGGAAACCCCTCGGGGAGGCCGTGTTCCCTGAACCCTCTCCCCCTCACCTTTGCGAGGAAAGCCGCGGCCTCGGGGTCGTCCACCGCCACGTGGCCCGGCCCCAGCTCCTCGAGTATCTCGGTGAGCATTTTCTCCCTCAACCGCCTCCTCCACCGCTTCATCTCTCGCGGGTCAAGGCGTTGCCCCATAAGCCTCGATGCCTCCTCGGCTATCTCCGTGATCCTCCAGTCCGTCCCGTTGTATACCACGCCGCTTCTACTGGAGTAGCGGTGGCCGAGAACCCCTAGAACCGTGTACAGGTATCTCCTGCTAACCGTTACAAGCGCCTCAGAGGCCTCGGCGCCCAAGCGGTCCATGCTGCCGGCCGAGGCCTCCAGGAGCTCGCCTATGCTCCTCGGCCTGCCCATGACCGGTATCTCGTCCCATGGATCAAGGCCCGCTTTCCCGAGATACCCTTGATCAACGTGTCTACGGCTCAGGAGATGAATATGGTAGACCGACGCCGGCCCCGTCCCCTGGGCGGCGAGAGCCTTCTTCGCCGCGAGCATGGGGGGCACGCTGTGCCAGTCGTTTCCATGTATGATCACTGGCTTGGGGAGCCCGGTGTCGGCGAGCCTCTCGACGAGCTCCTGTAGCGCGCGGCTGAGGAGCCACACCTTCTCGTCGAGCACACGGGGCCCGTAGACGTTGGGGTCGCTCAGCGCTCCCCCCTCAAACACTATGTGCGGCGGGGGGCCTGGGAGGAGATATGTCTCCACGCCCGTCTTCTCTAGATAGAGCAACGGCTCCCCTCTCGAGGGGCCGGTGCCGTGGCCGGGGGTCACTATGTATGCCTCGTAGCCCTTATCGGGGAGGCGTAGCGCTATGTTTGGGGGTACTTCTCCTAGGCCGCCTATCTTCCTCGTGTACCGTGACTCAAAGGATATTATCCACGCGGCCTTCCCGTTCAACTCCTCTGCACCACCAGGCGGATCTCCTCCCTGAACTCCTCCCCGGGCCCGAGGCTTATCCTGTAGACCGGCATAACCCCGAGAGTCTGGTAGATCTCCTTTATCCCCTTCTCTGTGCGGGCGGGCATGTTTATCGGCGCAACCCATATCTCGGCGCCGCGGCCCGTCTCCAGTACGAGGCGACGCGACACGGGGGAAATAATCTCTACTCTCCGGGCCCTGCCGCCCCACCTAGCCGATACAGGCATCTCGACGCCGTTAACCCTGTAGCCGGTGAGCCCGCACTCCCTCGTCTCCCGGCATATCTTGGGGGCCAGGTGGTGCTCGATCCCGAGCAACGCCTCGATGGTTCTCTCCGACTCGTTTGCGACGAGATAGCTTACCGTGAGCCCCGGCTCATCGGGGTCTACGCGTATCTTTTTCTCAATATACAGGGGCGCCGCTCCCTCGGCTTCAGAATAGTGGGCTCCACGGGTCCTTAACACTATCTCGCCGTCCCCGGCTATCCTGGCCACGTGTTTCTTCAACGCCACGTCGCCGCGGTCCATCCACGGCGTATTGTTCACCCAGTCGTCCATGGTCGCCCAGGGCCTCCATAGATGTATCCTGGCCGAGCTCCTCCTATACCAGTCCATCCTGAACCCGGTGTTCTCGAGATACGGCTCCATCCTCCTCGTCACGGTGTCCATGTAGTTGTGCTCGTAGCCCTCCTCCTTGTAGTCGAGCTCGTAGACCGTGCCCCCGTCGCCTGGGTCTATGTATATGTTTAGGAGAGGCGTCTCCACGAGAACCTCCTTGGCGCCGTCATAGTCCTGGTCGACCCGGTGTATATAGAGTTTCTTCGAGGAATAGCTCTCCAGGACCTCCTCCGCCATCCTCTCCGCGGCTATATAGTGTTCGTAGACCGCCTGTCTTAGATGGGGAAGGTATATGCCGCCGAAGAGCCCGTGCCAGTAGGGGTCGTTGCACTGGGCTAGGTGGTAGTGTCTCCAGGCCTCCTCGGGGAGGCGCGGGCCGGCCTCGCGGAGCTTCCTCCTAACCCACAGCATCTTCTTATGCATATTGTTGCTCTCCGGATACTTCACCAGGAAGTTCCTGAAGAAGCCCCCGCTCCACTCCATCATCTTGTCATAGCTACCGCTCGGCAGGTAGCGGAGCCCCCTATAGCCGTATTGCTCAACGTATTCCCCGGGGTGAACAGTCTCCACTATATCCCTGCTGTTGCGGAGTGCCTCGAAGAACTCTGTGAGCCAACGGCGGGCCCAGCCGGGATCCCTCCATTCCCCGAACTTCTCCGCGTCGCTCCCCCACACGAGAACCCTTGCCTCGTCGCCGCTCCTTGATCTCATATACGCTAGTACCTCTCCCACGCTTCTCCACGGGAGAATATAGCGGAGCTCCGTGTCTATGAAGAAGACGCCCAGTCTTCTCCCCGACTCCTCTGTTAGCCACGGGTAGAGCGCGTCGTCTCTCCAGCCACCGGCCCTGTAGAGAACCGTGTCGTCGAGGAACACGTACTCTATCCCGTTGTCCGCGAGGGGGACGGGGAGGGAGGGCTCCCATACGCGCTCCGGGAGCCACATGCCCCTGGGCCTGAACCCCGCGTGTCTCTCGAAAACCCTCAGGTACTCCCTGACCTGGTAAAACCTGTCCTCAACCGGCAGTAGTGGGAGAACAGCCTCCCCTATGCTCCCGGCAAGGAGCTCCACCGAGCCGTTCTCGCTGAGCCTCACAAGCTCCTCTATATACTCCGGGCTCCTCTCCAGCATCTCGAGGAGAAGGGGCCCGCTTACATGGATCGCCACCTTGACGTCGGGATACTTCTTGAACACGTCTAGGAGGAGGCGGTAGCTGTTCTCATAGACCCGGTCATAGATCCATCTGAGCTGGCCCGTGGGCTGGTGGTAATGTATCAGGAATATAAACTTTATAGGGGCCACAGCGCTCACCACTCCCATATAGGCTGGCATAGGGGGTTCATGGATCCCCGTTGTTTGCAGGGTAATGTAAATCACGGCTCCACGGTATTTAAGGATTATAGGATAGGGTTTAATCAGCCACGGCAACAAGGCTCCCTTAACCAGGAGAATAGGGGCCCCATAGGTTAATCAACCCCTGCACGCCATTATTTAGGGATCACCTGCCGCGTCCAGTTGCAGGGCGAGGTGTCCCCGATGAGCGTGTTCACCAACCCTGTTGTCAAGGAGCTTGTCTCCAAGACCCGTGTATTATGGGCTATAGGGCACGCGATGGCCCTCATGGGGTGGGATACGGAGACATATATGCCGCGTATGGGGGCCGAGGAACGGGGTATTGCTTCCGGGGAGCTGAGCGTGCTGAGGCAGAGGATCCTGTTGAGCCCCGAGGTGAAGGGGCTTGTCGAGAAGGCGGCGAGACAGGAGGGCTTGAACGATTACGAGCGGGGCGTTGTAAGGGTCTTGTCGAGGGCTATAAGGATAGCCGAGGCCCTGCCCCCCGAGCTCGTCTACGAGAAGGCGCGTCTCTCCCAGGAGGCCGTGGTTGCTTGGAGGCAGGCGCGGGAGAGAAACGACTACGGCCTCTTCAAGCCCTACCTGGAGAAGATAGTGGATATAGCGAGGAGGATGGCCGAGCACCTCGGCTACAAGCACCACCCCTACGACGCGCTCCTAGACCTATACGAGGAGGGCCTAACCACCCGCGACGTCGACGCCGTCTTCGCCGAGCTGGAGCCGGGGCTCAAGCGGATACTCGAGAAGATCCTAGAGGATGGACGCTACACCGGGAAGCATCCCCTGGAGGAGACAAGGTATAGGAGAGAGGACGTCGAGGCCCTCGTATACGATATACTCCGCCTCCTCGGCTTCCCCCTCGGCGAGAGAGCCAGGCTCGACGTATCAGCCCACCCGTTCACACAGAGCATGGGTATAAGGGATGTAAGGATAACGACGCGCTACGAGGGAGTAGACTTCAAGAGAGCATTGTTCAGCGTCATCCACGAGTACGGGCACGCCCTCTACGAGCTACAGGTCGATGAGAGGCTCATGGCCACACCTCTAGCCGGGGGCGTCAGCCTCGGCATACATGAGAGCCAGTCAAGGTTCTGGGAAAACATCATAGGCAGGTCAAGGTGGTTCGCCGAGGCCATACACCCCTATATAACCAGGCGGCTCGAGTTCGCGAGAAAATACGGGCCCGAGGAAATATACCTGTACTTCAACAGGGTCCGGCCCGGCCCCATACGCGTCGACGCAGACGAGGTCACCTATAACTTCCACATAATACTCCGCTACAAGATAGAGAAACAACTGGTAACAGGAGAGCTCAATGTTGACGAGCTACCCGAGACATGGGACAACGAGATGGAGCGCCTCCTCGGCATAAGGCCGAAGACCGTGAGAGAGGGAGTGCTACAGGACATACACTGGTCGATGACAATGATCGGCTACTTCCCAACATACACCCTAGGCACAATACTCGCCGCAACAATAAGGGAGAAAATGAAGACAGCCGTATCAGGCCTAGAG
>JALVHX010000277.1 GCA_027028805.1 Desulfurococcales archaeon
ATGAAGAGCTTATACATTATTGGAGAGATATCGAGCGTTGCATGGATGTCTTTATCTCCCAGCTCAACGTTTATTCTGCCGAAATTGAACAGCGATAACGAATAATATATGAGCCCAATGGTTACTAGGCCATCTAGGACAAAACCGTAGGGCACCACGTTGCGTAAAAGCGTGCCTATTATCGATAACACGATGAACATCGCCATTACGCCATAGTTCCACATCTCGTATCCTATAAGCCGAGACGGCTCTTCTCCAAGCTCCTCGCCCAACCCACCCATGATTGAGGGTATTATATAGTTGAACAGCGCCCCGAGAAGGATCACGTATACGAGTATATAGTATAGGAGCCCCCTAGCAGCGCCTATAACTATGTATCTAGCAACCCTGTGCGAGCCACCCATACATCTTCGCCCCCTGTTACCCGATAAGCCTTCCCTCATAGAGCGTCAGCGTATATAGTTTCACGGCAACATAGCCTGCGGCCGCAGCTTCTTCGCTATATATAGCCACTTCTCTCTCGTCGCCTGGATCAGCGGTGAATAGCAGCGTTGCGGATCCTATGCTTCTATTCTCGTTATCAAACAAGATAACAGTGAGGGGTGCGTCCTCGAAGGCCGCGTTGCTCTTAAGGTATACTCTATAGTATACATGTGTCGCATTGTATGGCGCGGGCCCTGTTACCCGGGTAACCGTGACCGGTTGCGCCGACGCGATGAGTTGCCCGAGCCTTGCCAGGGGAGCGGTTGTGTCGAAGAGATAATCATCTGATCCTATGCTTATACCGATGTATATTTTTTCGTCAACTATAGACGATAATTTATCCCTATTCATAGAAAGCTTGATAGGGTATTTCCCGCTCGACAAGTTATTAAGGAAAACCTCGCCAAGAACAGAGTCCCCAGCAACTAGGTATATACGGGTTTTAGCATTAACAGGCTTTGGGACACTCAGTTTCAATATGAGAGAAAGATTAAGGATATCGCGTGCCACATGTATATCGGTCACATCGAGGCCTATATTTATCCCGGCGAGCGCCTCCATAGACGAAGCCATGTATACAAGGGACTGTATTGCGGACAAAGCCACCACAAGGCCCACTATATATGCGGCTATTCCTAGTGCACGGAACACGCGTTTTCACCAAGGGATACAGTACTGCCGGCTTAATCTATAATGGCTTGATGCTTATAGAGTTACCCATAAACAAATATTCAATGACAAGGAGTAGCGGGAGAGATATTGGAAAAACACGGATCCATTATTTAAGAGAACAATAATTATATGGAAGAGAATCGTGTCGTGAACGGGATAATGGTCATGTTCTCTTCCAGGAAACTAGAGGATATCGTGAAAATAGTCGCAGAGAAGATAGCGTTAGGCCCCGGCGGGCCCGGTGCGGCTGCATCACCCTATTATGATGACATAGGCCCTGACAACGTTGAGAGAGACGCCGGCATGTCTAGTATAAAATATCTGTCTGATAAGCCATTCCAGGAGCTTGGCCGAGGGGATGCTGGCTACAAATATGTTGTGATCGGGCTCGACAGCAGTACTAGGATGATATCGACGCCTTTTCTCTCAATAGCGGTTGTAGCCGCTACAGTGTATTCTCGAATACTCGGCGAGCTCTATGATGTTCCTCCTTTAATGCCATCCTATCCACTCAATATAGATCCGCCGCCAAGCATAGCTGTTCTCGGAGTAAGACAGCCATGGCATGAGGAAGGCCTAGAGGGCGTGGTAACGAGAAGCCCTGCAGGGGTACCGTACGATAAGAGCTATAATAGGTTCATATTACTCGATGAGCTTCGCACAACTACTGAGACCTATCTGCTCCAAGGACTTATCGGGAACATGGGTAAGCTCTCCCTGAGGGGGCGCAGGCCCTTTATATTCATAGATGGCCCGGTGTATCATACGCCTCTCCTTCTTCGCCAGCACTATGGTTTAATTAAGAGCGGTGGGAGGAGCCGTGGCCGTCTCGATGAATACGTGGAGAGCTGGCGTGTAATGCTCAGCAACCGCGTCCGCGCTCTCCGTGAGGGAATAGATAAGGGTATTCCTATAGCGGGTGTTGTGAAGAGGCTCGAGAAATCGTCTCTCTTGCCGGGGTGCGGCGAGTACCATGATGTCTTGAGGAGAAACGGCCTGGACTTCCCCATCCCGGATAATGATCAGGCGTTCATAGACGTATTAATTACATGGGCTATGAGGAGGCGCTTGATAGGATACCCCTTAAAGCCCCTGCTGATAGGTCCTTTCAGGATAGAGCCGTCTGCTTCGCTTATAAGCGAGTATGTCGAGGATGCGCCGGTTAAGATAGCCTACTACTATGTGATGCCGCTTTATAGGTATGCGAGGATACATTACAGGGTGTTCAGGATAGAATACATCGAGCCTGCCCTGGATCTCCTTGATGAGAACCCTCATACACCGGTGATCCAGGACACGTTGGGGGCAGGCTCTGTTCTTCCCTTAAGCATACTCTACGCCGATAAGCGGGCCAAGGCTCTCTCGAGAAGCCTATCATATATGGTTGCCCGTTACCTAGAATTAGGTGGGTTACCGTTAACATATGATGCGCTTAGAGAATACGAGGAAAGAGGTATGCTGTAAGTGGCGGATATAATAGATAAGCTAGCGGAGTCTATAAGGAGGGCGGATGAGAACGCGCGTCGATACGGCGAAATAGTTGGCCGTGTCTCGCGCGGAGCACCCTCTAGTATAAGCGAGGAGGGCGGGGTCATAGTCTTCGATATAGATCCAGAGACCTATTTTGCTAACCATAGAGACCTTGCCTCCAGCGGCAGCTATCTCGCGGTTGTTGACATAAAGACGGGCGACATAGTTAGTTTAAGGATAATTAGTGTCGAGCGAAAGGATTTGTTGGCGGAGCTGAATCTGCCGGATTTCACGCACGCGCTCCCGCAGACAGATGCGGCAGGGCTCTTGACCAGGACGCGTATAACAGCTAAACCATTGCTCGCGTATAATCCCATGAAGGAGACCATAGAGGCCGCGAACTATGTTATAGAGCCCCAGTCTCCGATAATAAGGCCCCGTGACCCCGTACTAATACAGCGTATACTGGGTCTCCCCACCGAGGGGGCTTTTCTAGGGTATTTAACAATAGGTGATAAACCGCTTTACAGTGGAGATATCCCCCTGTATTTGCCCTTGAAGGCGTTCTATCAGCACGTGCTTGTTCTAGGCACAACGGGTTCTGGTAAAACAACTCTGTTAAAGAACCTTGTATGTGCTATAAGCTCCGGGTATAAGTATAGGGGGGAGAGGCCGTCTATAATAATAATTGATCCAAACCGCGACTATGTCCACCTGCCTCTGCGGCCTAGATGGGAGTATGGGTTCGGGGTTGATAGGCGTCTCGAGGAGGCTCTTCTAGAGAAGACTATGAGATACGTTCATCATCCAAAGGGATTAGTGATAATTCTCCCGGTTACACAGTTCTCTGTCTCAGAGATAGCGGGCCCCGACTCCACATGGGTTCGTGTGATAAGGGCTCTTGCGAGAGAATATGTCGAGACAATATATATGGGTGTGCTGGAGCGCCTCGGCTGGGAGATGAATATAGATGAGCTCGAGGTAGTAGAATATGGTGATGATAAGAAGGGGCTCAAGTACGCGTATATAGGCGCTCGTATAAGCTATGGTGGGGAAGAGGAGGAGGTAAAGCTATACATTATACCTTATTCTTTCAGGTTCAGCAGCATGCCTCCAAAGGAGTTCATAAGCCTTAACCCCTACTTTACTCCCCAGGCACGTGAAGGCCTCTATAGGATCCTGTTAAGGCTTGAGAAAGAGGGGATCGTATTCAATGATCTGGACGAGTTCTATGCTGCGCTCCAGTGGGCTAGGCAATACATGGGTAAAAAGAACCAGGAAAACCTTGTGCTTGATCCAAGGAGAACCAGGATGATTGAGCTTCTCCGCGAGCTCTCCCTGCACAGGGCGACTGTGGACAACATGATCCGCCAGCTAGGCGCCATGATCGATACTGGTTTCTTCGATGTAAAGATCACGGGTTCGAAGGGCAAAGTCTACCTGGATGAACCGAGCATAGAGATGCTTCTCGAGATGCATCATAGTGTTTTCCAGGGATATCCTATTGTGGTTGATCTAGAGTATCTGCAGGAGAACAGCCCGGCTGACCCGGAACAGGCGATCTCTATAGCGGCTTTCAGGGTTCTGACAAAGATATTTGGCTGGAAGATCACTAAGTCGCGTAGAAAGGAGAGGACGCAGCCGGTGATAATACTGGTGGATGAGGCGCACAGGTTTTTCCCGTCACGCGGCATGAGCCGTGGCGAGGAATATGTGGAGCAGGTGTCATCGATGATAGATAGGATTGCGCGTCTCGGCAGGGCGCGGGGCCTGGGAATAATTTTCTCGACGCACTCGCCCAAGGATGTGCACGATATAATACTTCAGCTGACCAATACAAAGATTTATCTGAGGATGGATAAGAACATGCTCCCCTACCTCGAGGTGCCCGGCGAGTACAGGGATTTTATAACGCGGGCCAGTGACAGGGTATGTGTTATAAAGACCCATGCATTAAGGCTTGGGTACGCGACTTTTAGGACAACCCTCCCGTTGGCGGGCCACTATGATTTATCAGCATTATCTTTTTAACGCTGCCTCATATATTCCCTGCAGAACGAGGCCACCTTAACAGCCTGCTCCGCTACATACATCGCTGTTATTCCGAATAAGAGTATGCCGGGCTCTATGCCGACGGCGCCCTTGTGGAAGAGGACGAAGTGTGACGCATTATCCGGTATCTTGTCTATTATCTTCTCGATACCTTTCTCTATTATCTCGTATTTATCCAGTTCCCATGGCTTCTTCTTCTTGGGTATCTCTATCGGTATCTCTATTATGCGCCAGTTATAGCGGGCCATGCACTCGAGCAGAACCGGGTCGTATCTCAGGCTGATCACGGCTCTTGTCCGAGGGTTTCTCGTCAACACCCTTAATAGAACCTCGGCTAGGAAACGCGAGGTGCCGAAATCGATGTTGCCGACGCTGACTATCTCTCCTGTTATGGTGCGGAACAACCGGTCGGGCGCAGCTATGTCGCGTGGTGATCTAGCGTAGCCCACGGGCAGCGACATGACTATATTTGAGCCTGCGCTGGGTATGTATTTGTTCATAATGTTCTGGTTGCCCTTGATATCCTGGATAGCTAGCGCTATGTTTTTTATGACAAGATAGCGTTCGGCGAGAACCTTTATGCTGGACAATGGATTGACTATATAGGTGACTCGTTTTCTCTTCTCGACGCGTCTCCAGTAATGAAAAGTCTTGTTAACTATATCCTCGAAGAGCGTGAGGCCGCGTTTCACGTCTACAGCTCCCTGCTCCAGCCATGTATGGGTTAGGCTTAGTGCAAGTAGAGTGGTTAACCCATGCACGATCGTGTTCTTGCTGGAGAGCTCTGCTAGTATGCTGCTGGATCCGGGGAGGGCGAGAACTATCTGGTTAGGGACACGCATTGTTGTCTCAAGCTTTTTCTCGGCATCATATACGATTACATACGGTGTCCCATCAGTGAGATAAGTGATTACAGCCGCAGCCTTCTTGATTGAATGGCTTGAGACGAGGTCTCGTAGAAGAAACTTGAGCTCGGTTATAGACATTTTCCCCTGGATCTTTTCCAGCGCGCGTGAATCAATGACAGCTATATCGGTAAACGCTATCATGTTGGAGAGATACTCGTCGAAGTCTATCCCTATATCCTTATTGATCTCCCTTCCTGTATAGGGCAGGTTGAGGAACACGTCTGAGACTATTAAGGTAGGATAGGGGAGGCCCCTATAAACGGCCTTAAACCTCTGGAGCTCGTCTCCGAAAATATTCTTAGTGAAAGCTGCTCCGCTGAACATGAGTGTTCTAGTCTCCACGCTATTGGCGTGGCCGAGGATCTCGTCGAACAAAAACATGTAGTAGTCATCGCTATAGAGGAGCACCTTGTTCTCGGAAGTAAAGAGGCCGAGGCCCTTCGTAAACATATTGATCTCAGTTAGATGAGTATAAGCATCGATCAGGTTGAGGAGGCCGAGCCCCATAAACGCATCCGA
Organism: Desulfurococcales archaeon; assembly: GCA_027028805.1. GTDB lineage: Archaea > Thermoproteota > Thermoprotei_A > Sulfolobales > Desulfurococcaceae > JALVHX01. The sequence goes on from JALVHX010000277.1 coordinate 6,105, forward strand.
TATTCCGAGAGCATATGATATAGGCAATTCTATAGCACCCATCCTTTTTCTCTCGTCACAGATACCTTGCCCCTGTCTATATATCGATTGATATCAATGTTTTATATCAATATTATACTATGAGCGTCCGATAAGCCCATATAGCATTGTGAAGGATTGAAAATGGAGACAACGACTTAGTAGCTGTTTCCTCCCCCATAGATGCCGCGCAATGTCCCAATATATTGTCGTGATAAAGATTGTTTGAGAACACGCCGCGTTGCCGGATTTATGGTGATGCGGGGCTAGTCTGCTTCTCTGACTATGTATATAATCCTCTGGGCCAGGGATACCAGTGATAAAAACACTAGCAGGTATATTGTTAGCCGCGCGGCGTAGGCATAGCCTGATGCGAGTAGGCTGGCCGATACCATTATAAAGATCAGGCGCTCCGCTCGCTCGATCAAGCCTATGCCCTCAAGCCTTATTCCCTCAGCCTCGGCTCGTGCCCGTACATAGCTTATCATGTACGATGTTATCAAGAGAAGGATTGTTGTCTCGAAGCCTAGTACAA
>JALVHX010000278.1 GCA_027028805.1 Desulfurococcales archaeon
CCCCTAGAGGAGGCCCCCGGGGACGTGGATCCCCTGGAGACATATATCTTCGGGAGACACGGGGCACACGCCACCGGTATAAGAGACCCCAGGATCAGCAGGAGACACGCGTTCCTCGCGGAGACGGGGGAGGGCGTGGCGGCTGTGGATCACGGGCCCCTCGGATCGGGGAGCAGGCACGGCACCTATGTCAACGATAAACGCCTCGCACCAGGCGAGAAGAGGGTTCTCCGCCCCGGCGACACCCTCCGCCTCGGCCCCGAGACGGTTTTCCTCGTAGGACTAGCCTCTCCCAGGGGCCCCGTGATCCCGTTGCCTCCCGGCGAGAAGACGCTTCCCCGGAGGCTGGCGGAGTCCCTTGAGGGTGTAGCTGTTGTGAGACGGGTCGGCGAGAGGGGGGCGGTGGCGCGTGTCCCGGAGAAGGCCTCGGAGACCGTGTTGGAGGCGGCGGGCGCCAGGATCCTCTATGCGGCCGGCGCCAGGCTCGCCCTAGCGGTATATATGGCTAGGCTCCAGTGGGCGGCCAGGATGCTTGAGAATGGGAGGATGAGGGCGGGGGAGGCGGCCCCCATACTGCGTGGCGGCAGGGCGCTCTCCGCGCTAAGGATGCTGGGCGCCCAGGGGGTTGCCGAGGAGGTGGAGATGTTGGCCAAGGAGGCGGAGCTCGGGCTACTCGACCCCCATAGCCTCGTCGCCGCCATAGATTCTCTCGTGGAGAGGCTGGAGGAGATCTTGTTGGAGGCGTAGGATGGGTTGGAGCGCCCCGACGTGGTCGTGGAGGACTTGTCTATGAGGGATGGCCGCGTCATAGTATACCTGAGTGATGGAGGTGTGAGGGAGCACGGGGATATCGTTGCGGCTAGGGTGAGGAGGATAGGCTGGGCCACGGGGGTTCTCGGGATACTTCTCTACTCAATAATATTCCTCGCGCTCTCCGCGCTCATATACTCCCTGCTCATGGTTCTCCGCGGCCCGGGTAGCCCCGGCGTCGCATATATATTGCTGGGCGACGCGGTGGCGCTTGCATCGATCTATGTCCTCGCCGCCCACATCGTCCTCCCCGCCGAGCTCCGGCTAGTCTCGAGGAGCGGGAGGGAGTATGTCTACATAGTGCCCCAGCCCCTCATCCCGAAGGCCAAGTTCCTGGCCAAGCTCGTCGAGAGGCTCCGCGGGGAGGAGGGATAGGGGGCTGAAAAGAGTCTTTACCGCGGAGGCTCTCCCTAGGCCCTCTCTGTGAGGACTCGGGGCAGTATTGAGGGTAGCAGGAGCCATCCGTGCTCGTATACTCCCAGGCTCCCCTTGATGCATTTCTTCTCGGTGTAGGCGTCGACGGTGTCGGGCTCCAGGGTGTCGGCCATCACTGCGACGGGAACAGGGTCGTCGGTGTGGGCCTTGACGCTTGGCGGCGTGGCGTGGTCTGCTGTGACGAGGAGGGCTGTGTCGCTACTGATCCTGTCGAGCAACGGCCTAACATAGTATTCGTCGATGGCTTCTATGCTCTTCTTCTTCCTCTCCATGTCGCCGTCGTGGCCGGGCTCGTCGGGGCCCTTCAGGTGCACGTATACTATGCCGTGGCTCCTGAGGAGCTCCAGGGTCTTCTCGAGCCTCAGGGAATACGTCTCTGCGGGGTCTTCTGTTGGGGGCGGCACCTGGAGGGTGTGGGCGCCGAACACCCTGCCTATACCCACCTCTACCGGCATCTCCGCGAGGACCGCGAAGCTTGTCCCGTATTTCTCCGGGAGAGGCGTCGCCTTAGGTATCTCTCCACCGGCATCCCTGAGGAGGATCGCGTTTCCGGGCAGGAGGCCTCTCCGCCTCCTCTCGATGTTGACCGGGTGCTTGTCGAGTATCTCTATCGCCTTCTCGGTGAACCTGTTGGCGAGCTCCGCGGCCACCCTGGCCTCCTCGCTCGGCTCCAGGGGCTCTATCCTCTTAATATACGGCTCGAAGCTCTTCACCGCTATGCTCAGCAGGCCCCGCCTCACATAGGCGGGGTCGCTGTTTCCTACGAGGGGGCTTAGGCGGCGGCTCCTGCTCCCTATCACCACCACGGCCCTGTGCCCTATCGTCGCCCTTACACGCGCGTATCCATCATATACCCCTAGATCCATGCCGTCGAGGGCCTCGGCGAGCCTCCTGGCCTCCCCGCTACTCAGGCTCCTCGCGACACGGCGGTCGATGATCCTCTTGGTCACGGGATCCACCGTGGCGAAGTTGGCGCGGA
>JALVHX010000279.1 GCA_027028805.1 Desulfurococcales archaeon
GTGCTAGGAGGGAGAAGGTGAAGGAGGCTGTGAAGCTTCTCCTGTCTCACCCCAGGCTACGCGTCCTCCTAGTCAACATATTCGGTGGGATAACGAGGTGCGACGAGGTGGCGGCCGGCATAGTTGACGCGTTGAGGGAGGCCGGCGGAGGCCCGCCGATCGTTGCCCGGCTTCTCGGGACGAACGAGGAGGAGGGGCGCCGCATACTCGAGGAGAACGGGATAGACGTGTACACGGAGATAGATGAGGCTGTTAGAAGGGCCGTGGAGCTGGCGCAAGGGAGGTGAGACGGGGTTGGCTGTCCTGGTTGATGAGAACACCCGTGTTCTTGTCCAGGGGATAACTGGGCGCGAGGGCAGTTTCCACACAAGGCTCATGCTCCGGTATGGTACACGGATAGTTGCAGGAGTAACGCCGGGCAAGGGCGGTGCAAGCGTGGAGGGCGTACCTGTTTATAACACCGTGTACGAGGCGCTGAGGGAGCATCCAGAGATAAACGCGTCCATAATCTTTGTGCCGGCGAGGTTTGCCGCGGACGCCGTATACGAGGCTGTTGATGCAGGGATAGGGGTTGTCGTGGTGATAACCGAGGGGATACCCGTCTATGACGAGCTCCGCTTCATCAACCACGCGCGCTCCCGCGGCTCATGGATAATAGGCCCCAACACGCCGGGCATCATATCTCCTGGGAGAACAAAGATCGGCATAATGCCCGGCAACGTCTTCGCCAGGGGCAGTATAGGCGTTGTATCGAGGAGCGGGACCCTCACCTACGAGGTTGCTCGGGAGCTTGGGCGGGGAGGGTTCGGCGAGTCAACAGTCATAGGGATAGGAGGCGATCCCGTGACGGGCATGGACTTTATAGACGTATACAGGCTGTTCAACGAGGACGATGAGACGGAGGCCGTGGTGGTTATAGGGGAGATAGGCGGCGACGCTGAGGAGAGGCTTGCGAAATACTATGGAGAACACGGGGGCAAGCCTATAGTGGCGTTTATAGCTGGCAGGACAGCTCCCCCGGGCAAGAGGATGGGGCATGCCGGGGCAATCATATCCATGGGTATGGGAGACTATGCATCGAAGAGGAAGACTCTCGAGGAGCACGGCATACCTGTAGCCGATAAGCCGAGCGATATTCCGCGGCTGCTCCGCGAGGCTCTGCGCCGTTGACGATGCATGTGATAAAGCGGCATAGGCGTTAATGGCGCGGCTTTTTATACACGTATTCCCGGCACGGCTCCACTAGAATTAGAGAGGGGATAACACAGTAGAAGTTACACTCCCCCGGATTTTTCTCAAGGAATTTTTTTATTCTAGCCATACATATTTTATATCACATATAGGGTGAGGAATATGTCCGCAGTTGTCAGGGAGTTTACTAGTTTCTCGGAGCTACTTGGATCTATAGATGAGCTGCTCTCAACGCTCAGGCAACAGCTCGGCGAGTACCTGCGCCGTCTAGAAGACATACGCGCCAAGGCTGAGCAGGAGAGAAAGCTAAAGGAGTATCTAAAATCGCTTACGGGAGAGGATGTAACAAAGAGCTCTAGCAAGGTGGTGGATCTCAAGGCTGTCAAGCTATACATTAACCCTGAAGCGGAGGATGAGGCGACTCTTCTCGAAGACCTCATCGACCGCATAAACAAGGCTATACAGAACCTTCAGACAGTGAAGAAGAGCCTAGAGCCCCTGGCCTCGCTCGATGTCGAGGCAAAGATCGTTGTGCTCTATAAAGAGGGCATACCCTCCATAATAATGATCAGGTACTAGTACTAGTGGCGGCGTTTTTGGGAAAAGAACCGGTATAATACGTCACTAGCCTTTTTAAAGAACACATACCATTGTTTTTAGCACCGATTAGATGTACCTGCTACGGAGAACAATTATATATCAATCCATTAGCTCGGGATCACCCGGAAGGCTCCGGGTAAAATCATTGGATCCCTCTATCCGGCCTGTCGAAGACTGGATATGGCTTCTAGGATAATATAGTTTTGTTTTTATTTTGCGGAGGGTAATAGTCTAGGATTGCTATAGCGTGTTTGGAGGGGTTGGCTTGTGTTCGAGAAGCTTGGTCCCGGGGAGAAGGCTCCGGAGATAGTTAATGTTGTCATAGAGATACCTCTGGGCAGCCATGTGAAGTATGAGGTTGATAAGGAGGCTGGCGTTATAAGGGTTGATAGGATCCTGTATACCAGCATGCATTATCCCTTTAATTACGGGTTCATACCGGGTACTCTAGAAGAGGATGGCGATCCCGTTGATGTGCTTGTGGTGGGCTACGACCCGTTTGTCCCGGGCAGCGTGGTTGAGGCTGTGCCTATCGGGTTGCTGGAGATGGAGGATGAGGAGGGCGTTGACACCAAGATCATAGCTGTGCCTAAGCCGAAGATTGATCCGCGGTTCGCGGACATAGATGATGTTTCTAAGCTTCCGCGCGCGGTGCTGGATAAGATAAAGCATTTCTTCGAGCACTATAAGGAGCTTGAGCCGGGTAAATGGGTTAAGGTCAGGGAGTTCCGCGGCAGAGAAGCGGCTTTGGAGAGGATTAGGGCTGCTATAGAACGGTATGGTTCCTCTAAGAAGTAACGGGTTTTTCACGACACTGCATAGTATTTCCAGTTAGCGATATTGTTAGCTATCATAGCCACCAAGATGAGCACCATTATGGATGACACCGTCAATATAGTCCTCGAGGATGGAGGGCTAACTGATGAAAGCTTCTCCGCTATACTCGGGGAAGCCGAGGCAGGCGTAACTGATATAGTGTATACAGTGTTTTTATCGGATACAACGGCTTTACCCCCGAGCACGATGCCTGTTTTCTCGTCATAGAAGACGCGGGCATCATCTATTGCTGCATACGCAGCCCTTATGATCTTGTTTGATACGAGGAAGTATCTATAGCCCAGGGGGCTTGGCCCCGCTCTCACCGCTCTCCCCCACTTATCGAGCATAGACTCAACCATGTCGACTATATGGTATGCCAGCTCCTCTATGGTTTTCCGCGACGCCACGCCGTATGCCTCGTGGACCACGACGCGTAGACGTGCCCGCGAAATAATATATCTGCCGTCAATATATGTTGTTGGCAGCCGCATCTCAAGCGATATATATGTTATACCATGGTAGCTCTCCATGGGCTCCACTATCGCCAACACATTATACACTATCTCGCCCTGTATAGAGGGCTGAGCATAGAAGGGGTGCGGCGCCATCGCCGTGGACGCGATAATAACTACAGCTATAGCGGCTATGCCTAGATAACTCGCCACAGCCATGCACCTGTTCTTTATCTTTCACACATAGCGTCAAAAACTCAATTATCTCGCGTGATACGTGAAAAAGGATTATCGTATCCGTGGCGGAAAAACTTTCCGGGTTAAAAGGCCGCCCGTTAGAGGACGCGTTGAAGGAAACAGGGCCGCCGTGTTTTGTCTGAGAGACGGGTTCTCTGGTTATCCTCTTTATCTTGATCTCAGCCTTGGCTCCACTATCTTCTCTAGCGACATTCCGAGCAATACGAATGTTAGCGATGTTATGGCTATGAGGAATCCCGGCGGCAGTATCCACCACCATACGTCGAGCCTGTTGGATTCGCGGGCGGCGGCGAGTATTAGGCCCCATGTCGGCATTCCATGGTATATTCCCAGCACTGCTAGGCCGGCCTCTGTCAGTATGGCGGCTGGGACGGCGAACACCATGTTGGCTACGGCGTATGGCACTATCTGTGGTAGTATGTGGTGGAATATGATCCTTCTGTGCCCTGCTCCTACTGCGCGGGCTGCTTCTATGTAGGGCTCGTTCTTTATGCTCAGAGCCATTGAGCGTACAACTATTGTCAGTCCTCCCCACGAGAACACTATTAGGGCCAGCATTATCACCATGAGCCTCTGGGGTGGGTCGGAGAACATCGTGTTAGCTATGTTGGCTAGGAGTATAAGTATGGGTAGCAGCGGTATGTTTCCTATAACGTCCACTGTTCTCTGTATGAACTCGTCGACGAGGCCTCCGAAGTAGCCGCTTATCACGCCGAGAACCAGGCCTATAACTGTGACTACGAATGCTACGAGCACTCCTATCGTCATGGCCACCGGGAACCCGTAGAGTAGTCCCTGGGCTATGTCGCGTCCCAGGCTATCGGTGCCCATGAAGCCGTAGGCGGAGCCTTTCACAACTATGACTGTTTTCTCTGTGGGCGGGTCTACCTCGCTCGGGGGCTGTATTTCCGCGGGAGCATATATTATGAGAACCCATATCTTGTAGTCGCCCTTGAGGGGCTGGGGTATTATCCTGCCGTTTGAGGCTACTGGTTTCCCGAAGAGGAACATCATCTCCTGGTTGGACATTGCCGCCGATATGTTGCTGGGTGTCACGTTTCCTAGCTGTCTTGAGAGCTCCTCGCCGTATTTCTCGTATAGCATCTGGGAGAGCTGTGTCTTTATGGCGCCTGTGTCGGGCAGTATGCGGAGGGTTTCGTTTGTATAGTCTCTTATAATCGGGTGCTCGGTCTTCGACACGTTACGGTCTTTTACAGGCAACAGGTTCTCAGGTGTCTTGTTGTAGAGCGTGACCTTTATGCCGTCGGGTCTCTTGATAACGAACACTATGTTGGGCATCGTGTATATAGCGTATTTACCATACTCTTCTCTCTTCAACGCTATGCCCTGCATCTTAACGTGGAGGCCCTGCGGGAACGCGTCTGCGTCCAGCTTATATGTGATATTGTAGACTATGGCTGTATAGTCCTTGATGAACGGTGTGCCGAGGACTATGAATTTCTTCTTGATATATATCTGCTCGTATCCCTGGCCAGGCCCGTATACCAGTTTCATGTTCTTCGCGTACTGGTAGCCGAACAACGAGATCCATTCTGGGGGAACCAGCTGGGGGTTGTCCTCCCAGGCCTTAGGGTTGTTCCATATAAGTGTGCCGTAGTTCGGCGGCATCGTGATGGCTGCGTATACTGATATCGATATGAGTATTAGGAGCAGTGCTAGCCCGACTTTCCCCGAGACGTAGCGTAGCATCTCGTTGAGTACTTCCTTGGAGCCCTCTATGGCCTTCTGTAGCCCGGAGCGGGGCCTGGGGGGCTTCTGCGCCCCCTTGGTTTTTGCAGCCTCTTTCTTCTCCGCGCTCATCAGAGCCTCACCCTCGGGTCGAGGAGTATGTATAGGACTTCAAGGATGAACCTCGCGATCACATAGATGAGGGTGAATACGTAGGTTAGGCCCAGTATGGTGGCTACGTCGCCTGATGTTATCGCGGCGTAGTAGAGGGAGCCCATGCCGGGCCAGTTGAACACCGACTCCGTTATTATGAAGCCGCCGAGGCTTCCGGCGAGGGCTAGTATGACGTATGTCGTGATCGGGGGCGCTACTACGCGGAGGATGTATCTTCTCGCTATAATGTTCTCCGGAAGCCCCTTCGCCTTCGCAACCGTCACGAAGTCCTCCTTGATTATCTTCAGCACCACCGCTCTTATCGAGTAGAACCAGCCTCCCAGGAACGTTATCACTATCGTGATTATGGGTAGCGCCGAGTAGTAGGCTAGTGTGACCAGGTTGCCCCAGGGGTTGTCCCAGAACGAGTTTATTATCTTGACTACCTCCATTCCGCTGGCCGGGAATATCCTGTATCTATAGGCGAAGAGATAGATGAACACCATTCCCAGCCACCACACCGGTATGGCGCTCATGACAGCTGCATAGGTCACCACCGCCCTGTCGAGCCATGAGCCGTAGTGATACGCTATGCGGGGCGCCAGCGGCAGGGCTATCAGCATACATATGATCTCGGCTATGGTCACCATGACTATTGTGCGCGGGAGACACATCAGTATTATCTGGCCTACCGAGGCGGGCGTGGGGACTCCCGCCACCTGTGCTACTGCCTGCTTGTTCGTCTCGCCTAGGTCGAATACTAGTGTGCGCTGGACAAGGGGTATGACTCTAACCCACCATGGCTTGTCGAGGCCGTAGCGCTTGAAGAGCTCGTCACGGTATTTTCTCTGGAGATCACTTAGGCTCTCTATTTTCGCCGGGGCACCAACTGTTAGGACAGCGTATTCGGCTGGGCGGAGCTCGCGAGGAGCTTTCTCGAAAACCACGGTAGCCTCTACTCTATAGGTTCCGTTCATGGGCTCTATGTTTGTGAACTGGGCTGTCACAACCTTTTTCTCGCCGCGCGTCTCAACAGTGACGTTGAGCTCTGCATTGCTGTAGAGCAGCTTTGGCCAGGTTCTCTGCACGGCCACTTTTACTAGTTCTCTCGCCGCGGTCTCGTTATCTACGTATTTCAGTAGCTCGTCACGGTAGCGCTTGTAGTAGTAGTCTGTGAGGTTCTTTATTATGACTCCCGGGTTCTGCGACGCCTTTATGATCGCGTAGGCTGTGTCATTGCTTATCACCTGTATGTTGGTCGGCTTCACTGTTCCATTGTATAGTGTTATTGATAAGCCGTCGGGCCTGGTCATAACGATTACCATGGATACAGTGTATACCTTGGTATAGTTACCGGTCGCGTTAACGGATATCGTCTGGTTTACGAGAGACACGCTTATCTCTGATGGATAATAGTACATGTTGCCGCTTCTCACAACACTAACTGGCGCATCCGCGGAGTATTTTA
>JALVHX010000280.1 GCA_027028805.1 Desulfurococcales archaeon
ACCCGTAGACGCCCCTAGCGGCGCGTCTACGGGTAGGCATGAGGCCGTGGAGCTCCGTGATGGCGGCGAGAGGTTCGGGGGCCGCGACGTCTCGAGGGCTGTGAGGAATATCAACGAGGTTATAGCGCCCGCTCTCCGGGGGATGGATAGCAGGGATCAGTGGGGCGTCGACGAGAAGATGATACGGCTTGACGGTTCTCCCAACAAGTCGCGTCTCGGCGGGAACGCCGTGGTGGCCACGAGCCTCGCGGTTGCTAAGGCTGCGGCCGCCACCTATGACCTGCCCCTCTACCGGTATATAGGGGGCTTCCATGCCTCCACGATGCCTGTTCCCTTGATGAATATCATAAACGGCGGCGTCCACGCCGGCAATAAGCTGGATTTCCAGGAGTTCATGATCGTTCCCGGGGGCTTTGATAGTTTCTCGGAGGCTCTCCGGGCGGCGTGCGAGGTCTATTATAGCCTTAAACGGATTCTCAAGGAGAGGTATGGCGGCTTGGCTATAAACGTGGGGGATGAGGGCGGCTTCGCGCCTCCCCTGGAGACGGCCCGCGAGGCCCTCATGGTTCTAAGCGACGCGGTGTCGGCGGCCGGGTATAGTGTGGGCGGGGATATAGCGTTCGCCCTCGACGTGGCGAGCAGCCAGCTCTATGATGGCGAGAAGGATAGGTATCTCGTGGAGGGTAAGATGCTTACCAGGGAGGAGCTTCTCGAGTACTATAGGGAGCTCGTGGACGAGTTCCCGATAGTCAGCATAGAGGATCCGTTTCACGAGGAGGACTATGAGGGGTTCAGGATCATAAGGGAGGAGCTGGGCTCGAGGATACTCGTGGTGGGAGACGACTTGTTCACAACTAACCCTGAGAGGCTTAGGCGCGGCATAGAGGCGGGCGCGGCCAACGCTGTGCTCGTCAAGGTTAACCAGGTTGGTACTCTCAGCGAGACGTTCCAGGTCGTGGACATGGCTCATCGTAGCGGGTACCGGGCCATAATAAGCCATAGGAGCGGCGAGACGGAGGACACATCGATAGCTGATCTAGCGGTTGGGCTTGAGACGGGCCTAATAAAGACCGGTGCCCCTGCGCGCGGCGAGAGGACGGCTAAGTATAACAGGCTACTCGTGATCGAGGAGGAGATAAGCAGGCCCTATTACCCGGGCTTCTCGGTGTTCCCGCGTAGGCCGAAGTAGGAACGGTTGTCTATCCCCCGGCGGTGTTTTTATAAAAAACATTGTCCTCGTGTGGGGGAGCTAGGGTAGCACGGCCCCCGCCGCTATCAGGCCTATGGCTAGGACGAGCATGAACTTGAGGAACTCGCCCGGCGTCATGTGGGGTATCTGGCGGATCAGCTTCACGGTGAGCCATACGAGGAACCCTGCCCCCATGATTAATAGTATCAGGAACCCGGCCAGCGCGAGGGCCGTGCCGATTCCCTGGGCGCCTCCGAGCAGTGCCCCGATAGTCTCGAGGGCTCCAACTATGCTTCCAAGCCCCATAAGCATCTCCTCTAGACAGGTGTGTCCGTGTCTAGGATACCTCTCGGCCGCGGTACGAGTATTAAAACCCGGGGAAAGGTATTATCCTATACATGGGAGGGGGCGCCGTGATGAGGGTTAAAAGCGACGACTCCCGCGGCGGAGAGGTCTTTCCGCCTGCGGGGGGCTGAGTTGCACCAGGCTTCTGAGCGCGCCCCCCGGGGCTGTGTTCCCCGTGTTAACCAGCTGTGTCTCGGTGTCGCGGGCATGGGTGGTGGCAGGCTTATACGGGGCTATTCTGTTGGCCACGCGTCTAGTAGGGAGATAAGGGCTATTAGGCGTATTCTCAGGGGCTGGGGGCTTGACCCCGATGTTTTTCTCGGGGAGCTGGGGTGTAGGAGTATTAGGAGGACTTGTTTCGAGGATACCTGTATCTATTACTGTGCGTCTATAGATGCTCCCCGCGAGGCGGGGCCTGTCGCTATATCTTATTGGGGCGGCCCCTGGCTCGCACTTGTGAGGAGGGGCATGTTTATACCGTCCCCTTATCTGGCTGAGGAGCTGCTTAGGCAGCGGAGAATAACTGCTGTAACGGCGTCCCCTAGTGAGGTTAAGAGGCTCCTTTACGGCAGGACGCCGAGGACGCTCGTTAAGAGAATCGGGCGCGGGGCGGGGACTGTGTTTGTGCTCGACCCTGTTGACGGGAAGCCCGTGGCCGTGATCAGTGGGGGCA
>JALVHX010000281.1 GCA_027028805.1 Desulfurococcales archaeon
CTGTTCTAGGGCGCGTGCCGCGGCCAGGCTGGCGCGGGCCAGGGCCTCCTCGATAATCGCGGGCGTCGTGCCTGTCCCGTTGAGGGGTATGGGGTTCGAGTATATTGATTTCAGGGAGTATGTGCCAGGGGATGACGTCAGGTTCATCGACTGGAGGCTGAGCGCCAGGAGCGTGTCCGCGGAGGGGGATATGAGGCTGATGGTGAGGGAGTACATGGTTGAGCGGCTCGTCAACACGGTGCTGGTCGTCGACTTCTCATCCTCGATGCTGTATGGCGACAAGTATGAGGCCGCCGTCTACTCAGCCCTCACGGTTCTCGCCGCGGCCAGGGTGTACGAGGACATAGTGGATCTCGTCATCCTCTCTGGGGGCGGCGTGGTTGTCAGGTACATGTTGAGGCCGGGGGCGGCTGAGAGGGTTATTGTTAACACTCTGTGCTCCAGGAGGCCTGGGGGCCGCGTGGGCCTCGGCGCTGTCGCTGATCTCTCTCTCAGGCTCCCGAAGAGGCGCACGGTTATAGTTGTCACTGATTATGGGCACAGGATCCATGAGTATGGGAGGCTTGTGGAGAAGCTGGGGGCGAGGGGGCTGAGGATAGGCTTTGTCTTCGTCTCGACTCTCTATGAGCTGAGGCCTCCTGTGCCGGGGGGCCGCTACGAGATACTGGATCTCGAGGAGGGTCGTGGGGGGCTCTATGACCTGGAGAGTTTTTACCGCGCGGTCTCCCTCCACGTCTCCGGCGTCGACGCGGTGGTGGCGAGGAGCGGGGCTCCGAGTATAAGGGTTGTAGGGCTCGGGGATGCGCGGAGGAAGACTCTCGGCATAGCCCGCGTCTACGCCAGGGCTAGGGCGTACTAGTCATTGAGCTCCTCGTACTCTCTTGTCTTCGGCCACGCGTATTTCTCCGGGTGCTTCACGCCGTCGGGGCATCCCTTGCCGTGTCTTATCGGCTCCTTTATTCTGCTGAGCAGTACTATCCTGCTGGGTATGCTCTCGCTTAGAACCATGTAGCCGGTTTTCTCCGCGAGCCTCTGGGCGAACTCTCTGACCTCTTCGTGGCTTGGCATGTTCTCCCTGCTCAGCCGCCCCCTGCTGAGCCCCATGTACATGTACGCCTTGACCTCTACGTATGTCGGGTTTCCTTTCTCGATTAGCTTGGCGAAGCCCTCTATGTCTCTCTCGCTCATGTTGAATCCCTTGACGAGGGTTATCCTGAACACTGTGGGGTTCTTGAAGCTCGGGAACAGCTCTATTGTCTCCTGCACCAGGTCCCAGGCGGTGGGGACGAGGGGCCTGTTGAAGAACATATACATCTCTCTGTTCCAGCTCTCGAGGCTCAGGTAGAGCTGGCTCGGCTCCTCTTCTAGGCCAGCGAGTATATCCGGCCTGGGCCCATGGGTTACGAGGAATGTTGTGAGCCCTCGTTTATGGTATTCTCTTATCAGTTCTCCTAGCCTGGGGTATAGGGTTGGCTCTCCTGTGAGGCTTATGGCCACGTGTCTCGGGTTCATGGCTTCCTCGTACATCTTGGGGTCTACGCGGGGGTTTCCCTTGAACCCGCTTATTATTCTCCGGAAAGCGATTATGCTCTCCTCCGCTATTATCTCGGGGTCGTCTACCACGGGTATCCGGGCGTCATCCCACTCCATCCCTATGTCCTCTGGCTGGAGCCTCCAGCAGTGGAGGCACCTGTTCCAGCACCACGCCGCCACGGGGCTCATCTGTATGCACCGGTGGCTCTCTATGCCGTACCAGAGGCATTTGTAGCAGAACCTCTTGTTAACCAGCGCCTCCTTGGTCCAGTAGCATCTCTTGACCACGCCTATTGTCCCTATGAAGTGGTATCCCTGCCGCCGCATCCTCTCATATATGGCTCTGTAGACAGGCCTGCTTCTCCAGAACTCTTCCCTCTTCCTCCTAACCTCTTCCCAGTCGATGTTTAGGCGGAGGAGCCTGGACAAGGCCTCTGCACCCTTTATGGGGGACTAGGGCTATATTATCCGCGCCGTGTAGCGCCTTATTTGATTAGAGTGGATTAGCCTCTATTATATCCAGCACCTGTCTCTGGGGGAGATGGCCGGGTGTTGCGTCGCCGCGCAGTGTTGGTGGCGGGCCTGGTGGCCCTGGTCTCCGCGGCCTCCCTGGCCTACGTGTTGTTTCATCCCCTGCTATACCATGGCCTCGGCGCGGGCGGTGTGGCGG